>QNBN01000010.1 GCA_003645695.1 Spirochaetota bacterium
AAATCTTCCAGCTTTTTATCATATTCACACATGCCTTTATAATAATCATTATCATATAATGCAATTTCAGCAGACTTATCCAGTGGTCTTGCTTTAGTTTTTAAAAGTATCTTCCTCATATTATCATAATGATCCCTTACAGGGCAAGGCAAAAGCATATTGCTACAACTACCGTTTTTATGATTATGTAAATAATTTTCATACCATTCTCGTATATCTTCCATAAGAGGCGAAAATAGTACATCATTAAGATTCCCACCCGACTTATACACATCCACTATATTATTCATGGTATATGGGTTAAAAACACATGGCATTACATTACCATTCCAATCAATATAAATATAACCACCATGTCTTCCAGCTGATATACATCCACCGGATGCTGTAGCGCTATTCCAGAAATCCGCTATAAAAAGTTCTTCATCATATACCAACTCCCAGGATCTACGAAACATTTCAAGCCTTTGTTCTGGCGTTACCATTAATTGTAAATCTCTTCCTCTTCCTATAGGCATATACTGGAAAATCCACATGTAGTATGCCCCAATATCTCTCATGTAATAATCGATAAATTCTGGGCTCAGGATTAACTCAGCATTATCCCTTGTAGCAGTTACAGAGATTCCATAAAGTACTCCAGCTGCATGAAGATTGTTAAATGCATTGAGTATTTTATCATATACTCCATTCCCTCGACGCTTATCCGTCTCCTTTTGAAAACCTTCTACTGAGATTGCAGGAGTTATATTACCTAGTTCAGCAATTCTACGAGCTATACTTTTATCTATGAGGGTTCCATTTGTATAGACAAGAAAGAAATTATCTGGATGTTGTTCTGCTAGATCTAATATTCCTTTTCCATTGCTCTTGTAGAGAAAAGGTTCGCCTCCCGAAATAACCGTAAAATGAGCACCCCATAATTTATTTTCTTCTTGAATAATTCTGTCTACAATATCATAATCAAGACTGATATTCATATTTGAAGAACTTGATGCATAGCATCCTGAACACTTGAGGTTACACTTTTTTGTTGGGCTTAATGTAAGAAAACCAGGAGGGTACATACCATAACTCTTATGGAAGTTCTCTCTGATAGTTGCATTATCTTCAATAAAAAATGAAATAAAACTTCTTAGAAAGGCTTTTTTTTGCTGCCTTGAAACATTTTTATTACTCATCCATCTATCAATTATTTTAAATATATTATGTACCATCTTTTGTTTATCAGTAATCATTCTATGTGGTACACCTTCTGCTTTTTTGGCTAATAGATTACTGGTAATTTTGCGATCAATCATATCAAAAAAGAATTTATTGATGATGAAATGAGTGAGAGATGAGGTAATAATATTCATACCAATATTCGTTTTTAATAAACTTCCAATTTTCATGATTTTCTCCTCCAAGAGTGATTGACCAATTGACTAATATGGTCAAATAGTTTATATTAAAAAATATGCGATTTATTTATTTTCAAGTCAAGTATTTTTTATTGCTCTATTTTTTATCTACTTTTGTTAAAAAATTTTATATTTTAATAGTACAATAAAATAAAAAGCGAGAAAAAATGATGGAAAAGACCGAAACTGTAAATTTAAAAGAACTTATAATAGAAACAGCAAATACTATTTTCTCACGATTCGGTTTTAAAAAAACAACGATGAACGATATTGCAAATGCGATTCATAAAGCTAAAAGCTCGATTTATTACTACTTCAATAGCAAAGAAGAAATTTTTAAAAGTATTATCGAAAAGGAAAGTCTACAGATGAAACATGAGTTAAATGAAGCCATCGAAAAAGAAACTACCCCGGAAAGAAAGCTTAGAACATACGTTATTACCAGAATCAAAGCTCTAAATAGGCTCGTTAATTATTACAATGCACTTAAAGATGAATATCTTGAACGTCATGAGTTCATCAGGAAAATTCGAGAGGAACATCTAAAAGATGAGATCAATATTATTAAAAAAATCTTGACTGAAGGCATGAGAACAGGTCAATTTGAAATAAAAAATCTTGATATAGCGGCCATGTCTATCTTTTTAGCACTTAAAGGTCTCGAATACCCAATGATTATAGAGGATAAATATAATGAGATAGAAAAATCCATTGATAGTCTTTTAGATATTCTTTTTAACGGTATCAATAAAAGATAATTTTTCTTTTTGCGTATAATATATATAGAGGAAGAGTCAAATAAAAAACAGGTGTATCTTGTAATTGGACTGTTTTCTTTAACAAAAGAAAAAAGTAGAAAAATTTGTTTATAAAGTAATTAAAAGTGAAGGCGCATCTTTAGAAGAAAATAATATGTTAATTCAAAATATATTAGACGAAGTATAAAAAAATATATTTTAGATAATAAAATCAATGAGAAAATTAAAAGGGCAATTGAAAAGCTTGAAATACCGGCGAGAAAGGATATTGAAAAATTAAAAAAGATTGATGAACTTTATAAAAAAAGTGAATACAATAAATAGTACTTGTGATATGTTAGAATAATACTATTTGATAGCCTCATATATAAAAAGAGGCGGGAAATTATATATTTCATAATCACCTGTAACATGACTAAATATTTCAGATAGGTATTTATAAATAAGTCTTCTATTAGTTTTTGAGTATATCAGATGTTGATTCTTCATAAAAATTTTAATTTTATGGTTATTGCTCCTTCTGGACATGTCTCTTGACAGCAATAGCATCTTATGCATGTTTTATAATTATATTCAGGTAATTTATTCTCATTAATTTTTATAGATTTAGGATTAGTTGGACAAATTTTATAACATTCATAACATCTTATGCATTTTTTATAATTGATTATTGGACGGGGAAATAAATAATTTTTAATTATTTTTCTTATTGGAGAAGGGATCAAATTATAGTTTCCTTTATAACGTGGAAGAGCAAACTTTTTACCAACTTTATAAATATCTTCTCCTAATATTGTAATATTTTCGATATTACCGAGCCCCGATTGAAATCCCTTAATTGTAGGCATAACTTCTTCGGGATTGAGCCCAATAATCTGTGAAGCAACAGCATCTATTGCTACTGGATCTGTTGAAACAAGCAGAACACCAAGATTAACAGGATGCCCCCTTCGAGGCCCATTTCCTTCCATAGCGTATATGGCATCCATAATATAAAGTCGTGGTCTTAGAAACATTGTAAGATCAACAAGCATTTGGGAAAATTCTTCAAGATCATCAAGTTTTGCATGAAATCCTGCTTTTATCTTTCCAGGAATACATCCAAATTGATTTTTAATTGCACCAGTCATGAGTGTTAGCCCATGTGTTTTCAATTTTGGAAGGCTTATAATTCCATCAACTTCTAATACACCTTTTGCAATCTCAAAAACTTTATTCTGGACTGCATTTTTATAAATAACTTTTTTTCGAGTTTCAAAATCAGCTAAAATAAGATTTAGTTTTTTAGCAACATCAGCAATACCTGTAATTTCTGCGGTTTTGCTTAATTTATGAAAGGCAGGTGAATCACCATAATAAACTTTTACATCATTCTCTAAAAGTATTCGCGCTATTGATTCAAATATGACAGGGTGTGTTGTTGTTGCTTTCTCCGGCGGATCAGGCGCAAGAAGGTTCGGCTTTAGAAGTATTCTTTCACCTTTTTTGAAAACCTGATTATTACCAAAAATTAAAGATATAGCCTCTTTAATTTTATTATAAACCAGTTCACTATCGTAGTCTTTACATTTTAGCAACGCAACTTTTGTGTTCATTAGACATTTATCCAGAATTTACAGATTATATTTTACATACCCAATAAATATAAATTTTAAATTATTTAACATGACAGCTGGTTACTATGTTTTTATCTTTCTAATCCAACATTCATCTTACTATTTTTCAATTTTTTTATAATTGAAAGTTTTACATTAGTTAAAAATATTTCCTTTGCTTCTTTTGAAAATTGTATAAAACACAATTTCTTATTAGAAACTTTTTGTGTTTTAATAGGATGTTTAAGCCCCTCTAGGTTAATAAGTTTAACCCTTTTTTTATTATAATTTTTATTTATAATCGTTTCAACCCCATATCCCGAATCCTTGATAATATTAATAATAGGAAATAAGTCTTTCTTATATAAGGCTCTTTCTCCAGTAAGAGACTTAAATGGATTTAACAAGTTAATTAATTCTTTGTCCTTTGGCGCATACCCCATTACCATATCAGCTTCATCACAAATAAGGGGATTTACTAATTTAAGAATATGAAATTTCGTGAGACCTATTAAATCAGCATCTAGAAAAATTAATATATCCCCCTCGGCATTTATAATACCATTATATAAAGCATATCCTTTGCCCATATTCTGAATATGATTAATAATTCTTACATTTTCATATTTACTAAACTTATTTAAAACATCTATAGTACGATCATTTGAACCATCATTTATAACGACTATTTCATCAATATAATCGATTGAAATAAGAGTTAATAGTATTGACTCGATTGTTTTTTCCTCATTATAAACTGGTATAATTGCTGATATTTTTTTTCCATTTCTCATTTTTCACTCCAAATTGTTAATTAAGATTTTATTCATGAAAATTAGGTCGAATTTTGTACCACAATTTGATTTTTAATTATAATTATAAATATTTATGGATACTTAATTCTAATTTTTATAGAAATAAAAATAATAGGTAAAGTAAGGTTTTATCATAATTACAAGATTACTAGCCTATTTTATCACCAATATAGATTACTTTAATTATTAGCTTATTTGACTATATTTGTTTTTATCTATTTTTCATTAAAATATTTGACCAAAATAGTCCAATGTTCAAATTATATTAATAATATGCTGTCTTAACATTGTCAATAATTTTATCTTAAAGTTTTTCTATTTAGAATTAGAATAAGAATTTAATGGATAAAGAAAGGGCACGTAAGTATAGAACGATTAGGGAATCTTCCTGATAAAGTTAAAGGGGAGCATAACTGACAGATGAGGTAGGATCTATTTACTGAAGTATGGTTATAAGTGAAGGCGAAGTTTGAATATCCTCCTATTTGTTTTTATTTATTCTACTATTATCGCCCCCTATAAACACAACATTTATAATGCCTCCGGACCCTATTTACTCTGATTCCCATTAAACTAATAAAATTCATGTTAAGGAAAAAATTTTATTATCAATTATGTAAATGCAATAACTTATATTGACCATATATAAACTAAGTTGTTAATATTGTTATACCATGGCCAAGGATAAAAATAAAATAAAAGAGATAGATAGAAATAAAAAAGCGTTTCATGATTTTGAAATTATAGAGAGAATAGAATCAGGGATTGAATTAAAAGGAACAGAAGTTAAATCTGCCAAAGCTGGGAACATAAATCTCAAGGACGGTTATGCATTCATCAAAAATGGAGAGGTCTATCTAAAAAATGTTCATATAAGTCAGTATCCCTATGGACATTCAACTAACCATGACCCTCTGCGTACAAGAAAGTTGCTTCTTCATAAACACGAAATTTTAAAACTTCAATCAAAGATTAAAGAAAAAGGATATACCATTATCCCGTTAAGGGCTTATATAAAAAACGGACTCATTAAAATAGAACTTGGAGTATGTAAAGGGAAAAGACTCTACAATAAGAGAGAAGATATTAAAAAGAAGGATCAACTACAGGAGCTCAAAAGGAGTTTTAAACTCTCTACTGTTTCCGGGAAACTTAAATAAGCTACAAATCCCTTAATCACCATTATCATTGGTAGAAATCATCTTCTCTATCTTCTTTAGCTGTTCCACATCAACTTCTTGACCGGAATCTCTTTTTTCCAGAATGGTGTTAATTTGTTTCAACAAGTCATCTATGGATCTTATTTCTTCCTTAAGATTTGCTATATTGCTCATCTCAGATTTAAATTCCTTGTAATCCTTAATATGATAAACTATCTTCTTTTGTTTTTTCTGCTCCATAGGTAAAGTTTTCTTCTCTTGAGGAGCAGGAGCTACAACAATTAATGGTTTTTCCCCTTCATATTCTTCTTTACTGCACAGTCCTAAAATAGTCTTTACAGATCTCTCTTTTCCTGATTCAACAACTAAAGGATCATAATATAGTGCAATGGCACTATCATTTTTCGAATATGGAGGATAATCAAAATCCCTGCTCCGCCTTACATAATAATTTTTTAAGTTTTCAGAGAGAGCTTTATAATTTGCGAATATTACTCTATTTGGGGTTGTTACTGCACTTCCTTTTAAAACTCCTCTTAGACAGACTACTCCTTTAACATCCTTTGAAATCCAATAATCTGGGATATTTCTTCCATCAAAAATCTTTTCTCCTCTTAGCCTTTCTCCACTGGAAAGCCCAAAATGATACCTGCTATTTTCGCCAAGATAAGTATCAAAAAGGACTCTAAAACCAATATTATGAGGATGTACATCTCTGTTCTTCGCACTATACTTTATCAAAACACCATCCTCAATTCCACTATTCTTTCTTTTTACAAATATAATCTCCTGAGTAATTGTTACATACTGATAAATCCATTCTAATTTTATTGAATGACTATCAGCAATTGTGGGGTTGAACCTCCCATAATCACTTCCAAAGGTCAAAATATCATCATCTAAATACACCAGGGTGTAACTCGAAGGTGGTTTATCATAAAAAAGCAAATTCTTCTTTTCATCACCCTTTACTTCCGGTTTTCCATCGATAGTGGATAAAAATAAACGTCCGGTTTCATCGTCAACTGAAATAAGGAGATACCTGTTCTGAATTGAAGATGCAAAAGTATTATTTAAGGTTATAAAAAATACAAAGAGAAAAATGGCAGGTAATATATATGGAAGTTTCGCAATTTTGATCATTTATTCTCTTCCTCAATCATCTGGTTTATTCTGTAGATCCTCTCAAATCCCTCATTGAGCTTCTTTTCTTTTTCATCAAGAACTTTTTCTTTGATTTTCAGCATATTCTCCCAGGCCATAAATGCCTTTACCTTTTCTTCAATCTGCTTTTTAATCTCCTCACTGCTCCCTTTCCCTATTTCTTTTAAATTCTCATTTTCAGCTCTCAAATTATCTATAGTATTGTTTAGCCTTGAAATTTCTTTTTTATACTTTGAGATCTCTTCCTTGTAATCGGAAATTACTAACTCTTTTTGATACTCCCTTTCCCAGCATTTCCGCAGCTCATCCTTTAGCTTATTGTAATCTTCAGGAATTATTACTTTAGAGGATTCGTCATATTCTTTTCTAGTACTTTCCTTTTTGACAGCTTTTTTCTCCTTTTTTTGGATACTTTTCATCTTTTCTTCCATGCTGAGAATCCTCAACTTAAATCTTGCAGCATCCGCTTTATTTCCATAAGGATATCTTTTTAGCAATTCTTTTAAAACTGCAGTACCTTCTTCACTTTTACCAAGATTAAGTAAAGATTCAGCTTTCCAGTACAAACTATTATCTGCATACTCTCTTGATGGGTAGTATTTCAAATACAAATCGAAATATTTTATTGCATTTTTATAGTCACCAAGCATGAAGTAAGATCTTCCGATATGGTATAGAGCAGTATGACGAAAACTGTTGGACGGATATTTAGTGTATATTAACTTCAGGTATTTTATTGAATCCTTGTAATGATTAAGGTTGTAATATGCTTCACCTATAAAAAAATATGCCTTATCACAATACTTTCTGGTTTTATATTGATATAAAAGTCTTTTAAACTCGGTTATTGAATCATAATATCTACTTTTCTTAAATAACTCCAATGCCAATTGATATTGGGCATCTTCGAGAGATGGACCTTTTGGAAAAAGGAAAACTGGTATTAAAATCATAAGAATGATTATTGTAATGAATGCTAATATTCTCTTTGACATCCAACACCTCGCAAAAAATAATCTTGGATCCTTCCAAAAATCTCTTTGTTTTCAGCTTCTATTTGCAAAACTTTTTCAAAATATGCAATATTATATTTATAATTTTAAAACGGATAGTACAATTTAAAATATACAGTAATTAATTGTTTATTTTGTTTAAAGAGCCAAAATACGGACTAATCCTAATGAATAAAACCTTAATTACGGATAATTGCTTATATATAGATTCGACATAATATCGTTTATTATTAGCCCTTTAAAACGATTGACACAATAATTACAAGTATATATAATTACATTATAATTTGGTAAGGGATCTACGTACATCCTTCCTTAATCATGCTAATTTTAAACCTGATTTGGATATAGAGTTTTATGGAAAAAGACGGACAATTAACATTTGAAGATGACCCTCTCTTTGTTAAACAAAGTAAAACCCATAAATTGCTCGAGCAGGGGTTATTCGACAAAGCTATTGAGCTTTTTGAGAATATTGCAAAAGAAAACCCAAATTACCCTGGAATTATGGATGGTATTAAAGCCACGAAATTCTGGGCCTCAAGAAAAAATAAGCTAAAAAAATACAATACTTCGTATGACAGGGGAAAGCTTCTTCTCAAGGAATGGAAGGATTTCGAGAAATACATGAGTAAAAATAATATAAAACATGGAAGGACTACGGTTGCAATTCAAAAGTATATTTTCAACGATATAATAGAATCTTTTTCAAAGGCCTATAATGAAGGGATAGCTCCCGATACAGATATTTTAATACAAATAGGAGACTGTTTCAAAAAACTTGGTAATTACGAAAAGGCAATTGATATATATGAATATGCCAGAACGTTCAATCCTGAGGATCCTTTTTTACTTGCAAAACTTGCGGATTGCTATTTTAGTATTGATGAAGCTTCAAAAGCTAAAGTACTTTTCCGCGAAGCTTTTTTTATAGACCCCGGTCAAATAGAGCTCTCTCATTTAGACTCTCCTTTTATCCATATGCTATACAAAAAGACTCATGAGCTTATTAGCAGAGAAGAACTTGTTATTTTCTGGCTACCAGTAATTGCCGAACTTCACAATGCTTTCAATGTAAAAAGAGAACCCAAAAAAGGCGAACTTGAAAAAATTCGTAAAGAAATAGATCAGCTTGAGGAGGAATACAGAAACAATAGAAAGAAGAGAGAATATCTGGAACCAAGGCTCCTTAATTACTACTTTTGGCTTATAGACACCCTCAAAATTTTGGGAGGTAGTAAAAAAGAGATAGAGAATGCGCTACAAAGAATAAATGAGATAAATAGTGAAGTATTCGCCAAATATCTAGAATAACCGCATATTTTTCCCTAAAATATTTTATTGTTGATTTTAACAAACAGATTTTTTACTATATATATAGATACAAAATGGTTATACTTTCAATAACTAAAACAATTTTATCTTTTGTTCAAGTTAGTCGTAAGCAGGGATGAAAGAATTGCTCTAAATTGACATTAAATTAACATTGCTAAATCGCATTCCTGTTTAAAAATCAAATATATTACACAAAAAAAAATAAATTCGAGGTAACTGATGAGTATGAGTGAGGTACAAACAATCTCCAATCTTCTCAATGAGGAGAAATGGACCAGAGCAACACTAAACAACTATATTATCAAAAACTTTACAGATCTTGATAAACTGATTAAGGAAGCAAAAAAAAATGGGACACTGTCAGAAATTAGAAAAGTATGTGATGAGCACCTTAAACATACCCCAAACAGTATTATTGCTCTATATGTTATAGGAAAACTTAACTTCGAGGAAGAGGCCCTGGATGAAGGGCATATTCAAAAACTTATCACATTATTTATTGATAACAAGCGTTTTAATATCGTTGAATTCCTTGCAAAAGAAACTTTAAAGTATGGTGAAAATAAATATGCAATAGAAGCATTAATACAATGTGCTACAAACGAAAATAAAGAAGATGAGGTAATTTCTCTCTGGGAAAGACTAGTCAAGATAGATTATGAAGACACAGATATTGTAAAGCGTCTTGCTACAATTAAGGAAAAAGAGGGCAATATTGAAGAAGCAGTAGATTATTATAAAAAAGCCCTTTTGAGAAATTTAAAAAAAGGTTTATACAATCCTGTAGAAGAGATCTGGCTTAAACTCGTTGAACTTACTCCTGATGACTTGAACTTTTTTCAGGCAATCGAAAAAAGAATTGCTTCCGAAATTGGTGAAGATAAAGCAGCCTTTCTACTATCCTTTATATTTCCTTACTATAAGGATAATGGTGAATATGATATTGCTATAGATATAATAAAAAAGATCCTGAGTTATACACCAAAAGATAGAGAAGCAAGGGATGAATTAGTAGCCTGCTACAGGGAAAAGTATAAGAAACATTCTCGTCTTGAAGACTATATAAAGCTTTCAAATATTGAAGACTACTCAGAAGATGTTAATACCGCAATTGATACATTTGAAAAACACATTATATTTGATGCTGGTTCCTATGTGTACCATAGGAGTTGGGGTATAGGTTTATGCAAAGAGGTAAAAGAGGATTACATCGTAGTTGATTTTAACGGTAAACCCAATCACAAGATGAAGCTACAAATGGCTTTAACAAGCCTTCAGATCCTCCCTGAGGATCACATCTGGCTCTTAAAAAACAAAGATAAGGCTAAATTAAAGGAGTTAATCTTAAATGATGTAGAAGAAGGACTTAAGATAATAATTAAAAGTAAAAATAATGAGGCATCAGTAAAAGATTTCAAGGATGAGTTACTAGGAGATATTTTTGACAAAAAAGAGTGGACAAAATGGTGGAATAAAGCAAAATCAATTTTGAAGAAGAATCCGTATTTTGGGTTAGTACCCGAGAAAAAGGATGTATACTTTATAAGAAAAAAGCCAATCTCTTATGCAGAGGATATTTTTAATACCTTTAAGACAGAGAAGAAGTTTGACAAGAGATTCGATCTGTTTATGGAGTTTATGGAACACGGAGATATAGATTCAGAATACTTTGGCGAGATGCTGGAATATTTTCAGGGATTCGTAACATCATCAAATAATATAAATGAGAATTCATTGAAGAGTTTTTTGCTACTTAGTAATCTAAAAAGAACATATCCTTACCTTCCCATTGAGCTACCTTTTGGCTTTAAGAAGATTTATGAATCACTTAATGATATCTATAACTATCTGCCGTTAATTCAGGACAATGATTTAAAGAAAAGCCTCCTTCTACATATTAAGAGAAATATTGAAGACTGGCCGAGTATTTTTATAAAGTGTTTCTACACATATCCAATGAAAACTATTATAGATGAACTTATATCAGAAGGCTATCAAGAGTTAGTCAAAAATACATTTGATGAAATATTATCACATTACAGGGATTACAGCGAGATTTTCATCTGGATAGGAAAAAACATTATCGCTAAAGGTCTCTACCCGCAGATTGATATTGACTTTGATCATGCAATTATGGGTCTAACACATTTACTGGAAATTTCTAGTAGGGAGCTAAACTACGATAGAAATGTTATTACTAACAGAAAGATATTCAATACAATTGTAGATATACTTTTTAAAGATAATCTTTTGATAGATTATATTAAAAAATCTGATGAAGCGACAGTTAAACGTCTTATACCTACAATCTTGAACATTGAAGAGCTAAAAGATGAGTATATTATAAAGATGAGGTTCGCAATAAAAACATCTCATCCTTCAATAGTTTTTGATGATGAAGTTGAGAGTGTAAATGTACCCGGTCAGTTGGTTGTAACTCAGAGATCCTATGAACTTAAGCAAAATGAATTGAAGTATCTCCTTGAAGTAGAAATACCAAAGAATAGTAAAGAAATTGGCGTTGCGATGGAGAAAGGCGACCTAAGGGAAAATGCTGAGTATAAATATGCTCTTGAAAAACAGGAATTCTTAAAGCAACAGGTTAAAAATCTGAGGGAAAATCTGAATAAAGCCAAGATCTTAAAACCCGAGGATATTAGAACAAACGTAGTTTCTATTGGTACTATGATAACTCTTAACAGCATTGATAATGAAAAAACTGAAAAGTTTACTATACTGGGGCCTTGGGAATCCGACCCTATTAAGAAAATTATCTCATATACCTCTCCATTAGGTGAGACCTTGATGAACAAATCTGTGGGTGATGTTGTGGATCTGGTTTCTCAAAACACTAAAAAGAGGTACAAGATACTGAAAATAGAAAGGGCTCTATTCTAAACCTACTAATTTGCCTGATGTTTCGCGAGGGGTAACTCTTGTAATAAGAATGGGGAGCTTTTTCTTGCTCATACTTTGCTCTTCCCCATTTACAAGAGTTACCTTTATGTAATTATCAGTTACACCAATCCATTTATTACCATGTTTTTCAAAAATCGCTTCTCTGCATTTATTTAAAAACTTCAATCTAAATTGGTAGTTTAAACTTCTTCCCAATTCAATAAGCCTATGGCTTCTCTCTGCTTTCTCTTCGAAAGAAACATCATCTTTAATTTTTAAAGCTTCAGTACCTCTTCTTGGAGAATATGTGAAAACATGTATAGATGAGAATTCTAAATTTTTAATAACCATATAGCTATCTTCAAAATCTTCTCTCTTTTCAGAAGGAAAGCCTGCAATAACATCCGTTGCAATATGAGGTGATTCCCTTATCTTGCGAAGTTTATCAACTATATCAATAAAACTTTGAATATTATAAGGTCTCCTCATAAGCTTAAGTATTTTGTCCGACCCGCTTTGCATAGGGACATGAAAATGCGGCATTATTCTGTCGCTCGATAGTATATCAAACAGGCCAGATTTAAAGTACATCGGTTCAATTGAAGATAGACGGATTCCAATACTATGCGTACTATCTATAATTATCTCTAAAAGTTTTGTAAGGGTTATACCATTGTATTTGTAACTACCCAAATTTATTCCTGTTAAAACAGCTTCATGATATCCATAATCCTCAATTTTCTTTATATAGCTGATCACATCCTCCGCTGGCCTGCTCATAGATCTTCCTCTAGCAAGAGGTATCTTACAATAGCTACAGTGCATATCGCAACCATCCTGTACTTTAACATATGCCCTTGATCTATCAAGCCTTATTGGGTCTCTAAATTTAAATACCAGCTTGCTTTTTTCTTTCACATCATTATAAATTTCATCATTTCCAATAACTATTTGCGGGATTAAAGATTTTTCAAAATTTCCTATTACCAAATCCACCCCTTTTATTTTAGCAAGTTCTTCCCTATCTGTCTGTGCGTAGCAACCTGTTATAATAAGTAGATCTTTGTCTTTTTTAATAGTGGCCGCTTTGTATATTGCATTCCTTGCTTTTCTATCGCTCTTTGAAGTAACGGTGCAAGTATTAATAATATATATTGTCTTTTCACCATCTAAATGATATAGCTTTGATGGATGCACGATTTTTGCTTCTATACCATTTTCAATGAGTGCCTCTTTTAAAGATTCACCCTCATACTGGTTAAGCTTACATCCAAAATTAACAATTTGCGCTTTCATAATTTTTAGAATTTTAATTATGACACCACTCTAAAAAGATAGAATATTGTATTTCTATGCTTCTTTCAAACGGCAAATTCCAGTTTTCTAATATATACACTTTTTCAATTAAAAAATCATTTTTATATTAATATTGACAAAGATTGATTTGATATTATAGAAGGTATAAATTATTAAAACTTGCTTTCCTGTTCAGCCTCTTTACTAATAACATCAATTAGTGCCTGTTTTAAATGTGGGTCATTCGGTTTTAAAGAGAGAGCTTTCTTATAGTCCTGCTCTGCCTCCTTAAGACGATTCATCTTTTCATACACAGCTCCCCTATAGCTGTAAAAAAAATATTTATCACCTCTAATCATTATACTTGCTGATAAAGCTGTCTCTGCATAGTATAGTTTATTTTGATCAAGATATATTTTTCCAAGATAGTAATAATAATACGGATTTTTGGGGTTTAGGGTTATAGCTTTTTGAAGATAATCTATAGCTTCCTTATATCTTTTCAGCTCCATATACGAGCGCCCAATGGTGGATAAAAACCTTGTATCATTTGGGTTAAGTTTCATACCTTCATTCGAAATATCTATGGCCATCTTATAACGTCCTGTATACAGGTAGCACCACCCTAGAACAGCATATATATCAAGGTTCTTTGGGCTAATTTCCTTTTCTTTTAAAAGAATCGCTTCAGCTTCGTAGTATTTCCCCTTTTTATAAAGATCATAACCCTCCTGAAAGCTTGAATATACAGATCCTGCTATCAGAGAAAAGACAAATAAAGCTATAGCAAATTTCATCAAATGTGTCTTAATATATAAATATTTTTTGATATTTCTTTTCATCTACAATTTTACCTGCTCACTTTTACCATTCTTTATGCAAAAATAATAATTCTAAAATTTAACATCAAGTAAACTAAATAATAGGCAAGTAAACTTTTGATTGTGATAAAACCTCACTTTGCCTATTCGTTTTATACCTATTACAAATTAGAATTAAGTATCCATAAATATTTTATAATTCTAATTAAACATCAAATTCTGTTACAAAATGCAGTTATTTTTATGAATAAAATCATAATAAACAATTAAAAGTAACAAAGGGTAATGGTATCTTAAAAGCTAATTATTCCTCTACTTCCCTTTATTAAAACCTTGCATATCAGATTCGTTTTTATTTGAATGATATGATGGTTGACTCTGAGGAGATGTCATAGTGCAGTTACCATTAAAAATACATCCACTTTCAATTATCAAATCTGGGGTTTTAATATCACCGTTTAGTTCCGCCCCCTTTAAAAGCTCCAGTTTTTTTATGGCTTCTACATTCCCGATTATTTTTCCGTAGTTAGTTACTATTCCAGCTCTAATTGTTGCTTTAACTTCAGAGTTAGGTCCAAGTATGAGATGTCCTTCTGCATCAATTTTCCCGTCAAATTTCCCCTTTATCATTAAGGAATTTTTAAATTTCATTGTTCCTGAAAAATCAATATCTTCAGCCAATACGGTATCGACATCTTTTTCTTCTATCATTTTGCTCTCATTGTTCTTGACCATCCTAAACTCCTCATTCTGTAGGTATTTTTGCTATATAAGAAGATATCACAAAATTAAAAGATTTAAAATACTTATTTATATTTTCTTCATCTTTTCTGGTTTTATCCTATGCCAATCAACTACTATGGCTGATGCTACAAATATTGATGAATAAGTTCCAGCTATAACACCAACTATAATTGCAAAAGCAAAATTCCTCAAGATCAAACCACCAAAAAAGTACAGTGCAAACAAAGAAAGCAAGGTGGTAAATGATGTAATTATAGTTCTTGAAAGCGATTGATTAATACTCTTGTTAAATGTTAATTCATACTCATCATAGGCTTTGGTTGACCTTAAATTCTCACGTGCCCTGTCAAATACAACAATTGTATCGTTTAATGAATATCCAATGATCGTTAGTATTGCTGCAAGTATATAGGTGTCCATCTCTTTTCCGAAAAATGAGATAAAGCTTAAAACAACCAGCACATCATGTACCAGTGCTATAATAGCTGCAACACCAAACCTGAACTTAAACCGGAATGTAGTGTATAGCAGTATCAATCCTATAGCAACAATTCCAATTATATAGGATGTTCTCAACAGGTACTTACTTATCCTGGGCCCGACAACATTCACACTCAGTATTTCAACATTTTGGGCACCTAATTTATCAAACAGAGCCTTCTTTATTTTATTTATAACCTTTTCATTATCCTTTGGTAAAGCTTTTGTTTTTAGTATAAAAATATTTCTCTTTGGATCATCCACTTTTTGAACGTTATTACCATAACCAGTAGACAATAATATTTCCCTTATATCCTTAATGCCTATATTTTCATCCTTCACTTCCACCTGTAACATGTTACCACCGGCAAAATCTATCCCCATCTTTAAGCCTCTATGCACAGCAATATTAACCAACCCGGAGATGATAATTGCAAGAGATAAAATATAGGTAAACTTTCTGTACTGTATAATCTTTAGTTTAAGATTATGAAACATCGAATCCTCTTTCTGAGCCTATTAGTTTTAAAATAACAATCTTTTATGCTAAACTTAAACTATATTGATAGCTTTTTAACTTTGAACAGATCTATTCCAATATCGTACAGCAACCTGGTTACAAAAATTGAGGTAAACATATTTATGACAATACCTATACTGAGCGTTACTGCAAATCCTTTTATGGGACCTGATCCAAATTGCGATAATACAAAAGTGGCTATCAGCGTTGTCATGTTTGCATCAAGGATTGTTCTGAAAGCTTTATCATAACCTGCCTGAATTGACGCAGCTATTGTTTTACCGCTTCTTAGCTCCTCTTTAATTCTTTCAAAAATGATAACATTTGCATCAACAGCCATACCTACTGTAAGAATCATTCCAGCTATACCTGAGAGAGTTAGTGTAAAGTTTAACCAGGCAAGTATGCCGAGGAGTATGAACATATTAAGTATTACCGCTATATCTGCAATAAACCCTGAGAGCTTATAGTACAATAGCATAAACCCTAAAACAAGGATAGAACCGATTATCGCTGCTTTAATACCCGATTTTATTGAATCTTCTCCCAGGGTAGGGCCTACAGTGCGCTCTTCCACTATTTCAAGAGGTACGGGAAAAGCCCCAGCTCTCAATATTAAAGCTAGGTCCTTAGCTTCATTCATGGTAAAATTACCAGTTATTCTTACATTGCCCCCTGAAATACGCTCTCTTATCACCGGCATTGAGAGTATTTTTCCGTCTAAGACGATAGCGAGCATCTTACCTACATTACTTCCCGTTATTTCAGCGAACTTTTTAGCCCCTTCTGAAGAAAGCGAAAAAACAACCTCTGGTTTCCCAAATTGATCAGTTTGAACCTGGGCCCTTTTTATATAGCTACCATCAAGCAGGGTCTTCTTATAGAGAACAATGGCCCTCTTCTTTTCAAGGATGCCGTATTTATTCTTCTCCCAGTAGTACCTCAATTCCGATGTTTTTGGTATAACCGATTTATCAATAAGATTTCCATCCTCATCAAACATATCTCTTCTAAGCTTAGCTGTAGTATCCTCATCGACAAGTTTAAACTCTAAAAGCCCCCTACCCATAACAATGTTCTTTGCCCTATCAGGGTCTTTTGAGCCGGGCAATTCGATTACTATCCTGTCTTCTCCCTGGGTAGTAATTGAGGGTTCAGATACCCCAAACTTATCTATTCTGTTTCGCAGAATTTCCATGACCCTGCGCATGGCATCTTTAACATCCGCCTGGGACAGCTCCTGTCCCCCTCTCCTCTTCTTAAGCTCTTCATAATCGGGTTGCAGTACCATATATAGCCCGCCCTGAAGATCGAGACCCAGGTTAATAATTCTGGAGCGGAGCTTTTTCATTTCTTTAATCTTGTTTCTTTCCTTTTCAGGAAGGTTTGCTAGCTGAGCTGCTGTGAGGTTGGTTAGATCGCGATCTTTCTTTGTATATTTGAAGTACCAGATGTATGAGTATGAAAACCCCCATGCCGCGATTGCTATCACTAAAAGAACTATAAATATCCTGAAGAGCTTGTTCATCTTTTCTCTTTCTCTTGAAATATTTTGTTTGAATAATAGAAAGATATACTTTTCTTCACAGTAACAACCTTTATTTGCAACAAACTATACTTGCCTGTTAAATTATACATAATATATATATAAGCCCAATCTAAAAAAGCCTTAAATTGATATTTTTCATTATTTTCACATAACACATGATATATAATTGCTTATATTACAAGGAATTATCAATTAGCATTTTTTAAAAAACTGATAAAAACAGTTTTTAGAACGGACCCATATATATTTTAAAATTTATCCGTTAACTTTTAGGTCTGCTTTAAAAAGGTAGAACATTGCTATTTCAAGCTTTGTTTCATCAAGGCTATAAACCTTATTTGTACTCGCTTATACGCTAATTTTTTTGCCTTGCTCGATAGCATAAAATTACTTATTTATAACACACTCACTTTTAATACCAAAAATAGTTACAAAATCAGGACATAAAAAATAGGTTTGCTGATTAATCTTTTTTATCCTTTTTTATCTCTTTTACTTCTTTTTCTTCTTTTTCTTCTTTTGGTTTATTGGGTTTTGTTTCCTGCTGAGCTTTACCGGCTTTAGACATTACAATCTGGCTTATTGCCGATCGATTTACCTCAACCTTAACATTATCAGCCACTTTTAAGATTACAGTATTATCTTTAACACCTGCAACCGTACCATGTATACCACCTATTGTAACAACCTTATCACCTTTTGAAATTTTGTTTAACATCTCCTCGTGCTGTTTCTTCTGTTTTTGCTGGGGTCTTATCATTAAAAAGTACATAACAGCAAAAATTGCAACTATCATTATAATAAGAGATATCGAGCTTCCTCCACTGGATGACTGTGCTTGTGCTCCCCCCTGAGGACCATACGCCGCATATAAAATATTAAACATAATTTACTCCCTTTCATTATTTAAATTAATTTTTATATATAAGTTTGAAAAAAGTATCACTACAAACATTTTCCGTCAAGGATTTTTTCTTTATATTGACTGTTCCAAAAAAGATTGATAAAGTTAAAAACACAGGGAGTTGCATATGAAAAGATCAATAAAGTATCAGATTATTGCAATTCTAATTCTAATAACCCTGGCAGTGCTGGATGCTTTCTCAGTATTTGTTCCAATAGTAGCCATTATTGCAATCGCAATCCTTCTTTTTAAACCAAAATGGTTTGCTAATTTCGTAAAATATCTTTATGAATAGTACTAATTATTTAAAATAATAAACATTAGTTATAAAATCCACTATTAAGTAAAAAATCATACTTCTTTTAAGATTTTTCTAAATTTTTATTATAAAATAATTTACACAACAAGTACAATTATATATATTTCAAAAAAGGATTTAAGGAGTGGCTATGTACAAGATAAAAACCCTAAATAAAATTTCTACAGTAGGATTGAATCTTTTTCCGAGAGATTCATACAGAGTTGCTTCAGAAATACCCAATCCCGATGCTATTATTGTGAGAAGCTACAATATGCACGAAATGGAATTTCCAGAAAATTTGCTGGCAATTGCAAGAGCAGGTGCAGGAGTTAATAATATCCCCATAGATAAATGTTCACAATTAGGAATTGCCGTTTTTAATACACCAGGGGCGAATGCTAATAGTGTTAAAGAATTAGTAATAGCAGGTCTTTTGCTATCATCAAGAAAGATTGTTCAGGGAATTAATTGGGCTAAAACATTAATTGGAAAGGGCGATGAAGTACCTAAACTCATTGAAAAAGGAAAATCACAATTTGCAGGTCCAGAAATAAAAGGAAAACACCTGGGGGTCATTGGCCTTGGAGCTATAGGAGTAATGGTGGCAAACGATGCACGTGCATTAGGAATGAAAGTAACAGGTTATGACCCATTTATCTCCGTTGAATCTGCATGGCATCTCTCAAGCGATATAGCACGTGCTAAAGGCCCTGAAGAGATATTTTCAAACTCTGATTACATCACCCTTCATGTTCCTCTTGCTGATAGCACAAGGAATATGATAAATAGAGAAGCCTTTAAAAGGATGAAGAAAGGAACAAGGCTCTTGAACTTTGCAAGAGGGGGGCTTGTAAATGAAGAAGATTTGGAACAAGCAATTAATGATGAAACTATAGCCTGTTACGTAACAGATTTCGTAACAGAAAGATTGCTAAAAATGGAAAATGTAATAGCCATACCACATTTAGGTGCTTCAACTCCTGAAGCAGAGGATAACTGTGCTGTAATGGCTGTTAATCAAATTAAGGATTATCTTGAAAAAGGTATTATTAGAAACTCTGTAAACTTCCCAACCTGCGAGATGGACTTTAATGGTAAAAAGAGATTACTCATAATCAACAGGAATGTTCCAGCAATGGTAGGTCAGATAACCTCTGTTTTAGCTGATGCTGGTGTTAATATCTCCGATATGATAAACAAATCGAGAGGTGATCTTGCCTACAATATTATAGATATTGATAATGATATAGATGAAAAAGATATAGATAAAATCAGAAGCATAGATGGGATTATACGAGTAAGAGTTATTTAATTACCTGATATTTAAATGTCAAATAATATTTGTCATTGCGAGGAGGATTTCAGTCCGACGTAGCAATCTCTCTCAATGTAACAGAGATTGCGTCGCTTCGCTCAAGGGTCACTTCGTTCGCAATGACGCCTTTTTATGTCATTGCGAGGAATTCGAAGGATTCCGCGGCAATCTCCCTTTCAAATCTCCTTTTCATATATATAAATCTGTAGCAATTTACTTTTTCTCATCCTTCTTTTCAGATTCCTCAATTCTTAAAGTTTTCTGAATCTTGTCGAGTGCATCAGCAGTTTTTTCTTTTAATTCCTTGATCCCACCAACTTTGTAAAGGGCAAATATAGATAAACCTATCGCAATTAGAGATATAATAAAACTCACTGCAGCCATTTTCGCTTCCTCCTTTTTTACCAGTTTAATTTTATCTGAGAATAAGATACTTAAGATTTACTACATTTGGAAGTAAAAGTTTTTATTCATAAAAAGTATCATATTTTAATTTTTTATAGAAGATATAATTTCCCTTCAAATAAGGCAAATTCTAGTCATTTTGAGATTTGTTTCATCAGGGAAAGAAATCTGCAATTACTTATTTATTTTAATATTTTAATTATCCTTCTTAGTTTTTTCCATGTTTTTTAAGAACATATTTTTTCCCTATTGTCCAACCGGCAATACTCATACCATCGTTTATTTTTCCTTTTTCAATCATTTTATCAATGTCCTCAGGGTATACCTCAAACACCTCTATCTGCTCAGTTTCATCTGGTTTTGCCCCAACATGGAATAATCCTGTTGCAATATATATATGACAGGTTTCATCTGATACTCCATTGTAAGGAACGAACTGACCTATCTTTTTTAAATTTTTACAATCAAACCCTGTTTCTTCTATAAGTTCAGCCCTTGCAGCGAGTTCCTCGTTTTGCCCCTCTTTTATTCCACCGCAGGGGATTTCAATTGAAATATCATTAAACAAATAGCGATATTGCTTAATGAGAATAATTTTACCATCATCCTTTACAGGAATTATGAGGGAACTCCCAAGGGTATGTACATAATAGTAGTTATTCTTTTTGCCATTTGGAAGTTCAAAAAGATTATGGTAAATACTCATCCATGGTGTTGATAGTATCTCTTCAGAAATTAATGTTTTCCATGGAGTAAATTTTATTGTGGTAAATTTCGATGTATATCTCTTTTGGAAAAAATTTTTTGACATTATCTGAAATCCTATCGAGATTTTTTTAAATCAGATTAACATAAAGGATAAAACAATTTAATAACACTTCTCATTAAGAAAAATACATTTATATATTATTCAATGAAACAGCCATATGAAACCCCAATATGAACTAACAATGTTCAATATTACTACATTCTATTACTATATGCTATTTAAATATTTATCGTTTTTTCGCTATTATATACTAAGAGATAATTGTGTCAACAATAATTATCTTCTTTTTAATCACATTTTACAATGTTAACAATATTTTAACTCAATATCAACCGGCTATATTAACTTATGGTTTTATCTATTAAATCTTGACACCCAATTCATTTTCAACTAAAATGAATTAACTAAATCATTGATACGAAGGGAAGCCGGTCCAAATCCGGCGCGGGCCCGCCGCTGTAACCGGGGACGAAATACTGCTGAATACCACTGCTTTTCAAAGCGGGAAGGTGCAGTAAACTAGAGGGATCCGGAAGCCAGAAAACCTGTATCAATGCATCCCATACTTCTCCCGAGGTAAGGAGAAAGGGGAATAATCCAAACTATCAGGATGGAAAACGGCATCCCGAAACTCTATAGTTTTAGAGCTTCGGGATTTTTTTATTTTAAAACAGGAGGAATAATTTATATGAAAGGTTATATTCAAGTGTATACAGGGAATGGCAAAGGCAAAACTACTGCAGCTTATGGTGTAGCTGTGAGGGCTATAGGAGCCGGAATGAAGGTATGCCTGGTTCAATTTATAAAAGGGCTTCATTCAAGTGAATTTAATACATTCAAAAAGCTTTCAGACTCTATAGATATCTTTCAATATGGAGAAGGCAATTTTATATTTAATGAACCATCTGAGAAAGATATTTATAAAGCTAAGAAAGGTCTTGAGAGATTAAAGGCTATTATTGCCTCAGGAAAATATCAAGTTGTAATCTTAGACGAAATAAATATGGCTGTCTACCTGCAAATTATCTCTATAGAAGATATCATTGATATTCTTGCCAACCGTCCTGAAAATCTTGAGGTAATCCTTACCGGAAGGTATGCACACCCAAAAATAATTGAAATGGCTGATCTTGTTACAGAAATGAATGAGATTAAACATTATTATAAAAAAGGAGTTTTAGCTCGCGAGGGCATAGAAAAATAATAGAAAATCAATTTATTCTATGCCCCAAAGCTAATCTATTTTTCCTCAACCTTACTCTTTTCGGTTTTCTCGGGAAGGAGTTTTAGCTCTACAAGAAGATTCTGAAAGCTCTTTTCGTCAAGGACTTCTCTTTTAAGAAGCTCTTCTGCAATCTTTTCTATTTTATCTTTATTCTTTTCAACTAGTTTTTTTACCTTTTCATAAGTTTCTTCAAGTATCCTTTTTACCTCCGCATCAATTAAAGCAGCCGTTTCCGGACTATAGTTTTTATAAAAATCCATCTGTCCCTGAACATTTAGAAACTGTTGACCGGGTTTTTCGAGAGTTGCAAGACCCACTTTTTCACTCATCCCGTACATTGTCACCATTTTTCTAGCAGTATCTGTTGCTTTTTCAAGATCGTTTTGCGCACCAGTTGAAATATCACCGAAAAACACCTCTTCTGCTGCTCTACCTCCAAGAAGAACTGAAATTTTATTGAGCAATTCGGTCCTAGTCATAAGGTACCTATCCTCTGTAGGCAATTGGAGGGTATATCCTAACGCTCCAATCCCCCTTGGGATTATTGATATCTTATGGACAGGTTCATCCGTAAGCAAAGCCCCAACTATGGCGTGTCCTACTTCGTGGTAAGCAACTCTTTCTTTTTCTTTTCTATTTATTAGTCTATTTTTCTTTTCAAGTCCAGCAACAACCCTTTCAATTGCTTCATCAAAATCCTCCATTCGCACTTCATCTCTACCTTTTCGTATCGCAAGCAGCAAAGCTTCGTTTACAATATTAGCAAGATCGGCCCCGACAAAACCTGGAGTTGCAGCAGCAATCTTTTTGAGGTCTACTTCTTGAGCAAGCTTTACATTTCGTGTATGCACCTTCAATATCTCATATCGACCATTTAAATCGGGTCTATCCACAAGTATCTGCCTATCAAATCTGCCTGGCCTCAACAGAGCAGGATCAAGAATTTCTGGTCTGTTAGTTGCTCCTATTATCACAATACCTTTTGACGTATTAAATCCATCCATTTCCGTTAATAACTGATTTAATGTCTGTTCTCTCTCGTCGTTAGAGTATGGTGTTATACCTCTTGCTTTACCAAGAGCATCAAGCTCATCGATAAAAATTATACATGGAGCTTTCTCCTGCGCCTGTCTAAAGAGATCTCTTACCCTTGCAGCACCCACACCAACAAACATCTCTACAAAATCAGAACCACTCATACTAAAGAATGGAACTCCAGCCTCCCCTGCTACAGCCCTGGCTAACAGTGTTTTTCCCGTTCCAGGAGGCCCAACAAGCAGTACTCCCTTTGGCAACCTGGCACCTAACCTGCTGTACCTATCCGGATTTTTAAGAAAATCTACGACCTCCTTTAATTCTTCTTTCGCCTCATCTTCCCCGGCTACATCGTTAAAGGTTACACCGGTTTCATTTTCAGCATAAAGTTTTGCCTTACTTTTGCCGAAGGACATGACTCCCGCATCAAAGCTCTTACCGACCTTTTTAAATATTACCATCCATATTAAGTATAGAATCAACAGAGGAAGCACCCATGATAGAAGGAAACCTTTTACCCATGGATTTTCATATTTCCCATAAAAAGTTACATTGTACTTCTTCAAAGTATCTACAAGCTTATCGTCAGGCACCCTTATGGCAATATAAGTTTTGGGACGTTCTCCTTTAGTTGCAGCTTTTTCATAACCTATTATTCTTTGGTCGCCGATCTCTACTGAACTGATCTTTCCATTCTCAACCATCTTTAAAAACTTACTGTATGGAACCACCTCAACTTGAGGTTTAGCAAGGAATGATTGTAAAATCAACATTAATATAAATGCAATTATTACATACCAGATTGAAAACTGAACCTTTTTATCCATATATGCCCCCATTCTTACCATTTATATACATATAATATTATCAAAAATTTTAAATATTGAAAGCAAAAAAATCACATTATAGTTTTATTTATTAAATTGTTACCCAGAAAAGTTATACATTTTGTACCAGATTTTATTCTACATATCAATAGATCAAACATTAACTAAAAAAATATTTTTTATTTGCATAAATCAAATAGGCATAAGAATGCTTTAAATTTCAACTGAGGTTTTATTTGTATATTATTTTAATCGGATTATCTATCTCTTAATTTAATTTTAATTCAACAGCTTTCCTCAATAATTCCTTTATATCTCGCGGAGAATATTTTGAAGCATAAATAAGATAATCGGAAGTCGATCCTGTAAGTCTTCCATAAAGAGGAAACACCTTCAGGATTCTTTTTAAAAACAGATTATAATCTGGATAACCTTCAGGGTACTCATACTTATATTTATACCAAATGTTTAAATCACCGACTGGAGATATATAATCTATACCGTAATTCTGATAGTTTTTTTCCATAATGCTTCCCCGTAAAAGCGTAAATCTTGATACACCAACTGTTGTTATTAATCTTTCATTTTTTAACAAAAACTCCAATGTTTTTTGAATCTCATCAGCAGATTCACCGGGAAATCCATGGATTACATTTACATTAATATGAATATCATGGTTATGAAGATTTTTGAACACATCTTTAAAATAATCTGGCTCTATACCTTTCCCCATTTTTAAAAGTGTATTTTTACAAGCAGATTCCATACCAAAGCTCACAACTCTGCAACCAGATTTAGCAAGGTTATCCACAAATACATTATCATTAAACTTTTTCTCTATCCTTGCATCAATGTAATAGTTTATTTTAATTCCTGATTCAATTATACTTTCGGATAATAACTCTAAATATCTTGTATCAACAACATCAACAGAAAATACAAAGTAATTAATGTTAAATTTCTCTTTTAGATTTCTTATTAACCGGATAACATCTTTAATCGGCATTACTCTGTATGGTGCAGTATTAAACCCATAAGCGCAAAATACACACCTTCTGTAATAACATCCCCTTGTAATATCAAGTGAAACCACTGGAAAGGGTAATAGATATCTATTTAAGGTAATTGTATCATAATCTGGTAGAGGTCCTTTCATCTCATAAAATCCATTGCAGTTAGCCAGATCTACTTTCGATCTTGAAATGCCTCCAGAAACTCGATTCTTCACCATTTTTTTTATTAGATCACTGCAATTTTTGAAAAAATATTCTCCATCCAGAGAAGCTATATGATCGATAAACTCAAACTTATCTCTTAAATCTCGATTAATGTTAAATAACGCAGGACCACCGAGTAAAATAAAACTATCAGGATACCTCTCTTTATAAAGCTTTGCAAGTGTGAGTGCGGCTATAATCTGCGAACTGTATATAACAGAAATAGCTAAGATATCTCTAAAACCATAGTCATCTATTTTTGAGCTAAAAAAATCAATAAAAGGATTTTTACCCCTATCACTAATAGCATTTTTTATTTCTTCACTTTGAGAAGGGCTGTACATAAGCTTGATATCGGCATATCCTATTTGTGATGGATAATAGATCTTTGAAAACAACCTGAAAATGCGATCAAGTATGGAATATGCCGCGACATAGTGTTTAATATCAAGAAAAAGATTTGATTTGAAGATTGCAAGGGATTTTAGCAGATCTTCCTTTATAGACTTCGTATATAAAGAATCTGAATAATTATTCGAAGGAGAAGCAAAAAATGATGAAACTACATAGTATACGAAGGCTAGATTTTCATCAAGGAATTCGGAATTCCACAGCGCTTTTATCCAGGGCCTTAATCTACTGTGAGAAATTGGAGGAACTGTAGGATCCGCTGATGGGGGATATATTAACAATGAGGTAAACTTAGATTTTTCTGACTTCATTATAATTACCCATCAGCTAAGTAAAAACATTGATAGCTATTCATCGTATCCTCCCCTGATCTCTCTAACATGTGATAGATGTCTCTCTTCAAGTACCCTCTTTTTATGTTCTGCATCCCCTTTCCTGCCCTTTTCTCTCTGGGCTACATCAATACTCACGTCTTCCCTTGAATAACATACAAGTACATCTCCAGGTAAAATTAAAGTATCACCTTTTGGAGTTCCAATAAACTTTTCTTCTCCATTCTCTTTTCTATAAATAGCTAAAACCAGTAATCCTTCTTCATCAAGATCAAGATCCTTAAGCTTTTTATTTGCAATCCAGCTATCGTTTTTAACAACAATCCTTGAAATAGAATAACCCTTACCGAGCCCCAACATCTGCTCATAATCATACAGCTTTAGTTTAGTATACTTATTCAGCACCCTTATAAACAACCTCTTCATTACCCTTTCAAGATATTTGGACCTGGAAAAAAAATAGATACCGATTAGACCAAATAACAGTATTATAATTCTTGAAATTGCATTTTGAGCTGTGCTGGAAACAAAGGTTAATATTAGAGTAGCAATCGAGGAGGTCATTCCTGCGCTACCTGTTAAAATCAGGAGCTTAATAATTCTTCTTCGCAAAGGATGATTTACAATTATTTCAGATTCAGATGTTGTAAAACCTACTCCAGAAAATGCAGACTGTGCCTGAAAGGAGGCTACATCAGGAGATAAACCAGTAAGCTCCAGAGCAACTGACCCGACTCTAACAAAAATAATAGAAACTAGTATTATTATAAGAAAACTTATTAAAGGTATCATCTTTATTAATTTAAGGTGAAACTCACCTTTTTTCCATTTTACATCGCTAAACCCCGGCTTTAAGCCGGGGTTATATACCAGTATATACTTTTAATACAATACTACACATAGCTGTTCAATAATTCCACCGCAGATGCAGCATCCGGAGCATACCCATCCGCCCCTATCTCATCAGCATAATCCTGTGTTATCGGTGCACCTCCTATCACTATCCTGCACT
>QNBN01000011.1 GCA_003645695.1 Spirochaetota bacterium
AGCGAATGTCTCGAATCACCTCAGGGATGAAAAATAGACAAATTTGTTTTTTTATTATAATTAATACGTACTCGCTTTTGTATAATAAGTTCTAACCGGATCTAAAATGATCTATTTGAGAAAAATCAGATAAAAATATCACACTATTATTTTAAGAGTAAGTTGCTGGATCTAAAAAACAGGGAATCTGGAAAACAACTGTGTTAACAGTTATGTAATTTAAAACTCAGTAGTCATGAATATCATTGGGTCAACGGCTTTCGTTCCGATACGTACCTCATAGTGAAGATGAAAACCAGTTGCCCGTCCAGTTCTACCCAGAAATCCTATGATGTCCCCTTTTTTGACCTTTTTTCCCTCATAAACTGCGATACTTGAAAGATGGGCATACAGAGTTTGGAATCCATAATCATGTTGAATTTGAACGGTTCTCCCGTATCCACCCTTCATTCCAGCGAATACTACAACTCCATCGGCTGTTGCCCTTATGGGTGCACCAGGCCACCACGCAATATCAACTCCCTGATGCATAGCCAGTTTACCAGTAAAAGGAGACCTCCTCATTCCAAAGGGAGATGTTATAAATCCACCCCCAATTATCGGCCAGTTATTGGGTATTTTCTGAATAACCTCCTGTCGGGCAGCTAAAAACTTCTCAAAGTTCTGTAAAACACGCCTGCTGGAAATTATATCAGCATTTATCTTTTTAATTGTCTCTAGTTCAGATGTGTAGTCATTCCTATTTTTTAGACCCATTATTTCAGGGATTTTATTTACTTCTGTTTCTAACCCTCCCATACCAAATATATTTTCCGATTGACCTGCACCTAGAAGCTCAATAATCTTTTTAATATTCTCCTTATATTCAGCTACAGATTTATTTAATGTTTTAATTGCTGTTTTCATTTCCTGAAGTGTTTTAATATTACCTTCCTGAGCCTGAACGAGCTTTTCCATCTCCTTTTTGGTGAGTGTATATCTGGATGTAGCGATAAAAAAGGTTAACAGTATGCCAGAGAGAATCAAAATTAGAAAAGAAACCGTAAAAAGTGATATTTGAAAATTAAATATCTTTTTTTCTGAATGGGGAATAAGCATTACAGTAAGCTTTTCTTTCCCCTTCTGAATAAACCTCTTATAGAAATAAATTATATGCTTTAGAAGGTGGGTAAAATGGTTATGCATATATGCGAAAAAACGTTTTTCCAGCTTTTTATACTCCGACACCTCTCCCTCTCCCACTTTACCGGATTAGTATATATTACCATACATTAACAAAAAGTCAACTATTCTTTTTACTATGACCTCTATTACAAAAAAATGACTTTCAAATCTTCATTTGCCTATTCACGTTTTTAAGTATAAGTTAATCGATAAATATTCAAATTTGCAATAAATTTATACATACAAATGAAATACGAAGGAAAAATTAATGATATTTGATTCTCACTGCCATCTCCTGCTTATTGAAGAAAAAGGCAAGGAGCTTTTTAATGTAATAGAAAAATCTCTATCAAATAATGTTAACCACCTTTTAGATGTATCGGTAGGTCTTGATGATTTTTTTAAAAGATTATCAAAGATTGAAAAAATTAGGGAAAAAAGTGAGATATCAATCTTTACATCGTCAGGAATTCCCCCTTTTTTTGCAGATAAAAGGAAAAAAGATGATCTTGATACTTTATATAGGCAAGCCAGAGATAATAAATTGGTTGTGGCTATTGGTGAAATAGGTCTCGATTATTATTACAATTATGGCTCTCATGAACTTCAAATTAAACTTTTAAAAGAACAGATTGATGTAGCAAATAGTCTCGACCTCCCTATAATAATTCATACAAGGGATTCAGACAAAGATCTAATAGATACCTTACGCTCAAATCCACCAAAAATGGGTGGGGTAATCCACTGCTTCTCCTCAGATTATGCTATGGCAAAAGTTCTTTTTAATCTGGGTTTTTATATATCATTCTCAGGAAATCTAACCTACAAAAAATCATACAATATCCAGGAGGCAGCAAAAAAAGCTCCTATTGATAGAGTTCTTATTGAAACAGATTCTCCTTATCTTGCCCCACAGAAATATAGAGGTAGAGTAAACGAACCTGCATTTATTGTAGAAACAGCTCGGTATTTAGCTGAATTAAAAGGAATTGCTTTTGAAGATATCTGTAACAAAACATTTGAAAATACTAATAGGCTTTTTAGGATTCACTAGCCTCTTATCTCAGCTAAAATCTTTGAAAGCTGAGCACCACCTATCAACTCTATTGGTCTTGATTCAGTATACTCCTTTGCTTCTTCTTTAAACTCCACAGGAGATATACAAACCGCTTTTTTACAATTCATCGTTTTCGCCTCATCAACCAGATTCTTTATAGCATTCAGACCAAGGGGGATTGCATCTCTATAGATTTTTATATACACCTTCTGAGGCCTTATACTGATACCCACATTCACTCTCGGAACGGCTATTATGTTAGTCACACTTGATTTTACATGTTTAATATCTACAACATCATATCCAAGGTATTTGACAATATCAAGACATATTCCTTCAAAAACTGGGAGAGGGCTTACAAGAAAATCCTTCATATTATCATCCGCCCTAAGATCCTGATATTTTTCAAGCTTTTTTGCTACATCCTTATAACCAGGATTGATTCTATAGATATTCTCCCACTGTTCTATTGCTTCAGTCAATTTTCCCCTGAACTCATAAAGATCTGCTAGTGAGTATCTGGCTGTAAGTAAGAGATTTTGATCCTTTGAAGTAGCTGAGGATATCGCTTTTTTATACTCTTCCACGGCATGTTCAAACTCATTCAACTCCCTATAGCAGTTACCTTTCTGAATATATGATCGGATTCTGTAGTATTGGGACTTTTGGGCAGCATCAAAATATGTTATGGCCTTATTAAAATCTTTGCCATCCATATATAATCTACCAAGATAGTAGTATGCCCTATAGTTTCTTGGATTGTACTTAACTGCTTTTGCAAGATAAAGCATAGCTTCTTTAATTTTATTAGCATGATACATTATCATACCAAGATAACTTAAAGCCTCAGCATGGGTTGGGTTAACTCTAATTGTCTTATCCAGATAGGTAACTGTTTGCTCAAGATTTCCCTTTCTATAAAAAATCTTGGCTATCTCATATAGATATTTATCATTTTTTGGTTCAAGCCTATTAAGCTCATACAATTGATTTAAAGCCTCTTCATCCCTCCCTAATTTCAAAGCACACTCTACAATGCCCTCTCTCATTTCTCTTTCGGTACCTATATATAGCTTTTTTTTACTCTTTAAACAGAACCTGTACTCCACCAAAGCCATTTGATAGTTGCCCTCTCTTCTATAGCACTCAGCAAGTAGATAATGGGCATCAATCGGCCCTCCCTGTTTAATAATTATTGCCTTAAGCTGCCGAATAGAGTTTTTGATCTCACCAGTCTGTATCTGTTCCCATATCTTTTGTATTTTCTTTGGTTTTCTAAAAAACTTAAAGTAGGTATAAATGAAGAGTCCGAGAAGTATAACTAATCCAGAAACCAAAAGCTGTAAATTCATCTTTTAACCTATTCGAATATTTCTGTATAAACATCCTGATAAATGTGAAGAGTTTCAATATCCCAGAGAACAATCTCTAAAAGCCTTAAAGTCTTGTTTTCAGTTTCAATAAACTTTTTAAGTGTACTAAAAACTTTCTCTGCTGTTTTTCTAGGGGATACCCTTACAATTCCAACGCTTATATCAGGTATTGACAAAGTAGTTATTCCATATTGATTTGCCATACGTAATACATTTAGAAGTGCCCCTGGAATATCCTCCTCATTAACTGGTTCATCAAAATGACTAAGAGCCATGTGAATTACATACTTTGTTTTTAAACTTCCCCCTGATGTTATAACTGATTCTCCAATATTGATATTTTTATATTTGGAAAGTTCTTCAGCAATAGCATTACCACCTTTTGCTCTGATTGCTCCACCAAGTCCAGATCCCAATATTAGCATATCATTGGATGTATTAACAATTGCATCGCTTGGCCTCTCTGTTATATCACCTTTCAGTATTTCTATTCTAACTTCATTATCTTTAATCTTCCCCATTATTAAATCCAGTTTTATAAAAATACGTATGATTATTATATCACCATACTTAGAAATTTATAATATGATTATGATTTTATTTAAGCTTCAAAAAAGATCATATTAACCTTACTTTTATGGTCTATTCATTAAAAAAAGTGTATAGAACCCGAGTTTACTCCGGGATGAGCAATAGGTGCATAGATGCTATAAATTTTGATTGACAGTTTACCTACCTATTAATTTAACTACAAACTGATCCTTCAAGACCATTTTATTAGGTTTTGAACTTACACCCTAAAGTATACTAAAGTATATTTTTCATATAAAGATACTTATCGACCCTTTTGAGAAAGTTCTCAGGCTGTATCGGCTTTGTAATAACCGCATCCACTCCACAATTTTTAACTTCCTCGAGCTTCTCTGGATCAGATATTGAAGTTACCGCTATTATAGGGATCTTTTTCAACTTCGGATTGCTTTTAAGCTTTTTGGTAACCTCAAATCCATCAAGATCCGGTATAATGAAATCAAGCAAAATAATATCCGGGTTCCATTCAGCCACGAGAATGCCTGCATCAAATCCAGAGGATGTTGTTTTTACCTCAGCATCTGGTATCTTTTCGAGCATCTTTTTGGCAATTTCAAGAAAATCATGGTCATCATCCACGACCAAAATCTTCTTTTTTCTCCCCTCTTCCAATTCTTTAGGAATAGGCATACGATTCTGGGTTAAAAAGTTAATAAGGTCACTCCACTTAACCCTTCTATGGCCCCCCGGTGTAGTATAAGCCTTCAATTTGCCGGTCTCAATCCATCTAATAACAGTACGGATATTAACCTGACAGAACTTTCCTATTTGATAGGTTGTGTAAATTTTCTCTGGCAATCTTTTGCCTCCTTATCAACAATTATGATAAATATTCTAACTATTATTGATAATTTAATAGAGTAATAAAATAATGTCAACTAAATAGGTCAAATTATTATAAAAAAAATAAAATAGGTAAATGTTATAGCCAATAATCAGGATTGACAGCTTATTCATAAATAACATGGCCCGGCAAAGCCGAGCCTTTTCTTTTCACCTCTAAGCTCCAAACTTAGCAAGCCTTCCAGAATGAGCCATTATGAGAGTCATCAGATCAACAGATTTCATAATACCCAGTGTACCGTGCAATAATTCAGTTTCTCCAAACTTCTTTATATTGGCGGATCTAGACCACTTCGATTTTAATATTACCGGAACAGGATGCCATGAGTGAGCCTTATAATTCGCAGGTGTTGAATGATCGGCAGTTATGACAAATACATCTGGTTTTAGTTTCAAAATCAGGTCAAGATTTCTGTCAACTTCCTCAATTACCGATACTTTGCGGTCAAAGTCTCCATCCTCTCCTGAGCTATCTGTATATTTTATATGAACAAAATAGAAGTCATATTTGCCCCAGAGCTCCTCCAGCTTTCTAAACTCCGATTCTACTCCGCTTTCTACATCGATTACCTCCATACCAACCAGGCTTGCAAGCCCCCTGTACATGGGATAACCCGCAATTGCACATGCCTTTAGCCCGTACACCTCTTCAAAGGTAGGTATCCTCGTGTGAAGTGCGAATCCTCTCAGAAGAATCATATTGGCCGGGTGCTCGTCCTTTAAGACTTCCTTTACCTTTTCCACAAACTCATTCAATATTTCAGCTGTCTTTTTCGCTTTTTCATCATTAATAAGTGGTTTAACCGGGAGAGGAGGTACCCCGATTTTTTGAGGATCGGTTTCAGAAAGCTTATCAGAAAAATCTCCACCTCTAAGTATTAGAGCTGCTCTATGCTCTTTAACCGTTTCAATAAAAAATTCAATACCCGGTATTTTAATCTGCCTTATCTTCTCACACATCTTTTTATTAATCTCATCCGGTATCCTACCCGCCCTTCTGTCAACAATATTGCCATCCTTATCAATTGTCGCAAAATTTATTCTGGCGGCAAGATCCCCTTCTTTTATAGGGAATCTGATTCCAAGAGCTGATAAAACTCCTCTCCCTATTACATACTGTAACGGATCATAACCAAACAGGGCAAGGTGGCCAGGCCCACTTCCAGGTGTAATTCCAGGGGATACTGGTATCATAAGTCCGGTTTCACCCTCCATTGCAAGCTTATCCATATTTGGGGTACTTGCAGTTTCAAGCTCAGTTTTCCCTCCTTTTGGAAGGCCTCCCAACCCATCAAGAACAAGAAAAACAATTTTTTCGTTCGACTTTTGTCTTAATTTTTCGATTAATTCAAACCTATCCATAGCATTTCTCCTATCTATATTATTTAACTAAAAAGCATACTTAAATAACTATCCACATCAAAGTCTATAAGGTCATCTATCCTTTCACCAATCCCAAGGTAAAGGATCGGGATCTTCAATTTCCAAGAAATTGCACATGCAATTCCTCCCTTTGCAGAAGAATCCATTTTTGTTAAAATAATCCCATCTACTCCCGTATACCTGTTAAAGGTTTCAGCCTGGGTCATTGCATTCTGTCCAGTTGTGGCATCAACCGTTATAAGCCTCAGAATTTGCTCTGGACTATACTTTTTCTGAATAACTCTATCAATCTTAGAGAGTTCTTCCATCAATCTTTCTTTATTGTGGAGCCTCCCCGCTGTGTCAACAAGTAGTATATCAACCTCCCGGCTTAAGGCGGCCTCACATGCATCATAAACAACTGCTCCCGGATCCGAACCCTGCTGCTGCCGGATTATAGGTACATCAGCCCTCTTAGCCCAAACAGCAAGTTGCTCTATTGCTGCATCCCTATATGTATCTGCAGCTGCGATAAGCACCTTTTTACCCTCTTTTTTAAACTTTGCCGCAAGTTTACCGATAGTTGTTGTTTTTCCTGTTCCATTCACACCGAAAATAAGAAATACCTTCTTAGTATCTTCATAATTTGGCCTTTTTCCGCTTAACTTTCCATCCATTCTCCCGCTTGAATGGATCATTTTGCCTCTTATAACATCTTTAAGAACCTCAAAAACATTTTCATTTTTCCAGTTCCTGCTCTTTAATTCATCAATTATCAGGTTGGTAAACTCAACACCAAAATCTGAGGATATTAACAGTTCTTCAAGCTCATCAATAACAGCCTCTTTTTGTTTACCCCTGGTCAACAATCCCTTAAGTCTTGAAGCAAAATTAAAGTTCAATCCCATATCTAATCCCCGGATTCATATTTTTTAAAGTACTTTAAAATATCCTTAAAAGAAAGGGTTAAAACAATTCCTGAAGATAAAGCAGCAACAGTGGCAAGACTACTATAGATATTTTTTTTATCAATTGCCTTTTTGTATCGTTCTGCATCTGAGTCTCTATATAATTCGGCTTCCTGCTTATAAACAGTGGCTTCTGCTGCCATAAGGATTGTTGTAGCTAAAAATCCAAGTCCACTGTAGTACATAATTTTCGAGTTTCTTTTATAGCTTTCTGCCAGAATTTTTTCTTTCTGTATTTCATTGGAAACTCTTAATTTTACACTCACTTCATTTTTATCATAATACTGGAAGGGATACAAAACACTATCAATATACCCCTTTTTCGAAACTGTGATTATAGCTTTATCCGTTTGGACATTTATTAATAATGGAGTCATTCCTTTAAAATCTTCATTTACATAAACTTCAGCACCTGTGGGTTTAGAAACAATCCTTAAATGTTTCTTATAAGTCAATCTCTTAAGTTCGATAGTCCTGTGAAATCCATCCTTTGTAATAGTAATAACGTCATTATAATCTTTGAATCCATCTCGATGGACGTGCAGTTTGTGTGAGCCAGCAGTCAATAGAAATTCATTAACATCTCCAACTCCCAATACACTATCATCTATAGCGATTACTGAATCCTTAGGTTCTACTTGAATTGATACTGTATAGACACAATAGTTCAATATTGATTTAGCATACCCAAGGAAAAAAGGCTCAGGGTTTTGCAAAAGATCGTCAAGGGAAGCCTCTATTTTATAGGGGGTTTTATCAAACTCTATATACCTGCTTGACTTAAATATATCTATGAATACCTTATTATTTCTAACTAAGAACTCACCAAAAAAAATCATTGAAAAAGGGTCCTGCCCGACCCTATTCCTGAAAACAACAGGTTTTAACTTAGGTTTAATAAATACAATAGACCTATTTATGGGACTTCCACCTTTAAATCTATTAAGGTAATCGTCCAATGATACTATTGAAACCAATTGTTCTTTCTGATCCTCTGTAACTGTAAAAAAAGAGACCTTTTTCAATGCTGATTCAAGGAAAACAGGGATTAATCTTTCGAGGTAATCGTAATTTTTATCCCCTTTATTTGCAAACTTCTTTATTGAAAATACAACTTGAGAAACTACAATTTCATTTGAATATGCACAAGAGGAATTAGATGCCTGCAAAAAGTAAGGTATAAAAAAGAGTATTGAAGATAGAAGTAAGAGAATTAACCTTTTTTTGAATACTGTATATTGAGCTCTAACAACTATCTTAAATCACCTCTCTTTTATACAGCTTTCTTAAGAGCCGCTTCAATAAAAACATCTATTTCACCATCCAAAACTGCATTTCCATTACCAACCTCTACACCAGTTCTAAGATCCTTTACAAGTGTATAGGGTTGAAAAACATAAGACCTAATCTGGTTTCCCCAGGAAATATCCTTTTTATTCTTTTCTTCCTCCTGCCTTTCCTTATCCTTTTCCTTTTTATAGTGTTCATACAGTTTGGATTTCAAGATTTTCATAGCCATTTCTTTATTCTTATGTTGTGAACGTTCATTCTGACATTGGGCAACAATCCCTGTGGGAATATGTGTAATCCTTACAGCAGAATCCGTTTTATTAACATGCTGTCCACCAGCTCCCTGCGACCTGTAGGTATCTATTTTGATGTCCTTGGGATTAATATCAATTACAATATCATCATCGACCTCAGGTGTACAATATACAGAAGCAAATGAAGTATGACGTCTTGCATTTGAATCAAAAGGAGAAATTCTAACAAGTCGATGTATACCAATCTCGGTTTTCAAGTATCCATAGGCATAAGAACCTTTGACATAAACCGTTACAGACTTAATCCCTGCCTCTTCACCGGGAAGAATATCGACTATTTCTGTCTTATATCCATTTTTTTCAGCCCATCTAAGGTACATTCTTAGGAGCATAGAAACCCAGTCACAAGCCTCGGTACCCCCAGCCCCGGAATGAATTGTAAGATAGGCATTGGAGGCATCATTCTCATCGGTAAATAGAGATAGCTTTTCTAGTTTATCAAACTTTTTTTTCAAAAAATCAAGCTGCTCCTTTATCTCTTTTTCAAGTTCTTCCTCTTCCTCTTCCTTTGCCAGCTCATATAGTTCTACTAAATCATCCACCTCTTTTTTCATTTCAATCCACGGCTCCACGACAGATTTGATCTTCTTAATTTCTCTTGTAACTTTTTGAGCTTCCTCCCGATCATTCCATATATTTGGATCATTTAGTCTTGATTCTAATTCTTTCCTTATCTCCATCTTTTTTTCTACTTCAAAGACGATCCCACCCTTCTACTAGTTTTTCCTTTAAGACTTTTACATCATCATTGTAATCGCTTAACAACCTTATCACCCCTTTCCAATTTTTTAAAAAAAGTATCAACTTAGCAATTTAAAATCAACCAAATTATCTTGTCTTGGCTTTCTCAGAAATATATATTCCAACAAATGGAAGATATAGATAGTGCTCTGGATTATCTCTACAGCTTTATCAACTATGAAAAAGATACCCGCTATCAATATAACAACCTTTACTACAATATAGAAAGAACTAATTCACTCCTTAAAGCTCTTGAGAATCCTGAAAAACTACAAAAAATTATTCATGTTACAGGAACAAAGGGGAAAGGTTCTGTGTGTATGATTATGCAAAACCTATTGATGGCACATGGATATACAACCGGGCTCTTTTTATCCCCTCATATTGAAAGAGTAAATGAAAGAATCGTGGTAAATGAAGAAGAGATTGATGATAATAGCTTCATCGAACTTTTAAATATATTAAAACCAATAATTGATAAGCTCTCAGGTAAAAAGATTCCCACCACCTTTGAGATACTTACAGCAATGGCTATGATGTATTTTTACAAAAAGAACGTCGATTACAGCATTCTTGAAGCAGGGATGGGTGGTAGATTTGACTCTACCAATTTTTGTGATCCTGTTGTTTCGGTTATAACATCTGTAAGTTATGACCATATGGATAAATTAGGCAATACAATAGAGGATATTGCAAAAGAGAAGGCAGGAATAATCAAAAAAGGCAGACCAGTCGTTGTAGGAATTCAAAAATATCCAGTTTACCCAATATTTGAAGAGACAGCAAAAATAAGGAACTCTAATCTTTATAAAGCAGAGGATTTGTGTAATTATTCAATTTTAAAAATGGATGAGAATGGCTCAGTTTTTGATGCAAACATAGATGGAGTTAAGTTCAAGGAAATTTCCACTTCCCTTTTCGGAAGGCATCAGATTGAAAATATAGTTTTGGCCTTGCTTACTTTGAAGATAATTGGCCTTCTCCCGGATGAAAAAGTGGTAAAAAAGAGATTATCCCTCCTCAATTTTAAGACACGATTTGAAATTATCAAAAAAAAGAACAGGCTGTTTATTCTCGATTCTGCTCATAATGAAGAATCTGCCAAAAGGCTTATAGAAGCAATTAGGGATCATTTTAAGAGAAGGAAGGTAACCTCTATAGTAGGTATAGTAAAAGGAAAAGATGTAGCTGGAATAATAAAAAATATATCTTCCCTTGCAGATAAAATCATAATTACAAATCCAATAACACATAGAGAACTCGAAACGAATAATGTCTATGAAATTGCAAAGTCCTATAAAAATGATACCACACTTATTGATAGCATAAATGATGCAATATCTAATGCTATCTCTAATACAAAAGGAGGAGAAATAATTCTCATCACCGGTTCATTCTACACTACCTCACCTGCAAGGGGGATTATCAGGGAGTTATAATTTTTTTTATTTTTAACAGAGAATTTAACAGAGGAAAGAAATTATAGTTTTTTCAAAACTCGGATAGATCACATTATTATCTTAAAAAACATTATTCTAAAGTTTCTTAATATTATGTAGTAAGAATATTAGGCAGGAAGCTCATCTATTAAATAATGTTAAAATACTTATCTAAAAGGGATAAACAAGAATTGTGGAAAAGATTGATTTATTCCGGTTTGGTAAAAAGTAACTTTAAATAAATCTTCTTTGAATTTTAATCCTGAGGTTTTTGATTATTTCAGCTCCTTCCTTTGTTCTTTTTATAGCTGAAAGAAGCTCAAGGTCCTTAATTCTATTTTCCGGGACAGGAGGAGCCTGGTCTACCTTAACCATATTAAATAACACTTCAGCATTATGAAGTTTTGATTCAATTTCATTTATATTTATCTTCTCATTTTCTTTGTCTAAAAGGGATGCACAATAGTTCACCATGGCATAGCCAAGATTGCTACAGGTAATTCTAAAACCTACCTCATCAACCTGTCCGATTGACAAAAGTTCCTTATCATAATCATGAGCACGGGCTAAATTCTCAACAGCCTTATTCCAATCCTCTTTTTCGATATAAAGGGCCCCAATGGTATCTAAAATAGCAGCTCTCATTGATTTAATTTCCTGGCTATTACTGTTAAATCCATCCAACAATTTACCAGCGATCTTTGACAATTTTAACCCATAATCTATGTTTCTATGAAGTTTTGTAAATAAATAACTGATAAAATTTAGTGTTGAGATTTGAATTTTTATTATCTCTTTATCAATCCTTTTAGAATTATGGGCAATCTTTTCATCTATTATGCTATTTATCCTGGCAAGTATATACTTGGAGATAAACAGGGAATTTTCATAATCCCCTTCCTGAAACAATCTGGCAGAATACTTTAAAAGATTATCCAGATTCTTATCCTCTATAGCAAGGCTACTATCCTTTAAAATTGTGGTGAATATATTTATAAAATTGTTTCTATTATCACTGTCTTCAATCATCAACCCGTAAAGAAAATCCCTTACAATTTTTCCCAATCTGTAGAGATCATCATTGGTTATCTCCGGAAAAGAACCATTATATATATTAAGTGAGATATCTCCTGTATTTCCGGGGAAGATAAAAGTCTGTTTCCTTTCAATTTCCTTCATCACTATAGTTCCATAGTTAATCTGATTTATGTCTTTTTCTATTTCTTCATCGCCTGTAGATTAATTTATTGAGGAGTATCCAAAAAGTCAAAAATTATAGAATAGTCCAGCAAAGATTGATTTTGAACATTAAATAGGTAAGCTTTTAATCAAATTTTATAACATTTATGTGCCTGTTCGTAATCCCGAACTTAAGCCTGTATTTCAGCGTTTCAACAATAAAGTAAGAAATAAATACAGGAAGTATAAATCATTCTTAATGAAAAATATCCGATTAGGTTTGATTTTTCACTATAAAGGACAGGGCAAGCATCTTATCTATCAAATGAATATTTTCAAATGGAAACCCAGGGGGCAAATCAAGATCAATGGGAGCAAAGTTTAGAATGCCTTTAATCCCACATTCAACCAGCCTTTTTGCAACATCATTAGCAACCTCTTCTGGAACTGCTATAATCCCTATCTCAATATTTTGTTCTTTTATAAATCCATCTATTTTATTAAAATCATATATCTTAACTCCATTTATCTCCTTACCTATGAGAGAAGGTTTTATATCAAAAATTCCTTTAATAGTAAATCCAGCTTCATAAAATGCATTATATCTAACAAGAGCTCTCCCTATATTGCCAGCGCCAATAATAATAAAGTTAGACTGATGGTTAATTCCAAGTATTTTCCCAAGTTCATTTTTAAGTTTTTTAGTATTGTACCCATATCCCTGTTGCCCAAAATCTCCAAAATAGCTTAAATCAAGCCTAACCTGTGAAGCGGAACTTCCCAGCAATTCACCCAACTTTTTTGATGATATCTTCTCGACTTGATTCTCAAGCCACACAAAATAGCGATAATACCTAGGAAGCCTTTCTATCACAACTCTCGGTATCTCCTGTCCATCTTTTCCTTTTACCATAATCTTTTTTCCCTTTCATATAGATTTTAATCACTATCTCTATCAAAAACTTATACCAGGAAACTATTCTTTCGATTTCAAATCTTTTCAGTATTATAATACTAAAAAATAAATATTTGTCAATAATGATAATATTTTTCATTACCCGATTTCATTAACTATTTTAATTGAAAAAGGCCATCGTAAAAGATATATTTATATATATTTTAGTTGCTTTTTATTATGTTAATGAGAGGGGGTGTAGCTCAGCTGGGAGAGCGCTTGCTTCGCATGCAAGAAGTCGGCGGTTCGAGTCCGCTCACCTCCAAATTAAATATAGCTTATTCAAAAAATTGCCAAATAATTGGACCTTCTTGATGCTTCAAAGGACAAATATGATTAACAATAAGAAAAATTCTTTTAGAAAGTTTTATAAGAAAAACATAATATTTTTATTATTCCTGCTCGCAATTTCGGTTGTTGTTCAACAATGTACAACAGAGGCTCAACCGACAATAAAGCTTCCAGAAGGGAAAAAAGCAAAAATAATATTTATAGTTGGTGATGTTTACATAAGAACTTCTAACAACGACTGGCAGAAAGCAGAGATAGGGAAACTTCTGCCCGAGGGAAGTGAAATAAAAACTGGGAATAATAGCTTCTGTGAAATAGTGGTAAGCTCTGGCACTATATTTCGATTAAAGGATAACTCAATTCTTCATCTCACATCATTGGCAAAGAATCAGCAGGAAAATAAAACTAAAATCAAACTCGTAAAAGGAGAATTGCTGAGTAAGGTTAAAAAGATTGCGTATAAGGGGCAATATGAAATAGATACGTCGACAGCAATCCTGGGAGTAAGGGGAACAGAGTTTTATGTTAAGGAAGAAGTATCTTCCGGAAGTACATTGAATAAAGTTATAGTTCAACAAGGTCGTGTAAATGTCAGACTCAATTTAGGTATTAATCATTCATATTGGGAATCTATCCCCTCTAAGCTGAAAAGCATAAAGCACAAATTAGAACGTGGTATTAATGTAAGGGGAGGCTATAAAATAGAGGTTACTTCGCAAAAGATTGAAGAGATCAATAACCTTATCATAAAAATATCAAAACAGCCAACCATTACAAAAGAGGATATAAATAAACTTAAAGAAGAAGTTTCTTTAAAACCACAACAGTTATCAATCGACGAATGGAAAATCCTTTCACAACTAAAAGATCTCACCCTCAACTTTGTAAAGGGAAAAACAAGGTATGTATCACCCAACTTTGATGGAATAAGAGATTCACTCTTATTAAATACTGAAAAATACGAAAATGAAAAGATATACGGCTGGAAACTCTTAATTAAAGATTCCAACTTAAACATTCAAAGAGAAATAAAAAGCAGAATAAACGATGAATCAAAGTATGCATATTTACCAAAACAAATAGTTTGGAATATGATCAATGAAAGGGGTAAAATAGTACCAGACGGAGATTATATATATGAATTTTATACACTGAGTAAAAAGAGGTTCTTTGTTCTACGAGAAAAGGGTGTTGTGGTAGTTGATACAATCCCACCGATGTTTTCATATAACTTAAAGGATACTATGTTCTCTCCAAACGGAGACAATATTAAAGATCAACTTAAAATAAAAATTAATGCTGAAAGGAGTATTGATTGGACCTGTACCATAACAACAACTGAAGGAATAATAGTAAAAGCGTATGAATGGAAAAACTCAATACCTACAAACTTCACATGGGATGGTAAAGGTGATAATGGAGAAGTTCTACCCGATGGTGTTTATTTATTTACCTTTAGAGGAACTGATAAAGCAGGTAACACAACAGTAGTAAAGTTAAATGAAATTACTCTGGATACAAGACAAAGACAGGCTTCTGTGGATGTTGACCATCCCATATTCTCACCTAACGGCGATGACAAATTGGATACGGTAACCTTTAAACCAATTCTGTCGGATAGATATAGAATTGATACATGGGATTTTATTATTCAAACGGAAAAAGGCGAAACTGCGAGAAGATTCAGAGGAAGAAGATACATACCTGAAAAAATAGTATGGGATGGAAAACCCCAAAAAGGCAAAATATCCGATGAATATCCAGATGGCCTTCCATCAGGAAAATACTACTATTTTATGAAAATAATCTATCGGAGCGGTGTAAATACATACTCTTTCAAAAAAGAATTAATATTGGATATAACTCCTCCTAAAATAACTCTTGATGTAGAGCCAAAACTATTTTCCCCGGATGGGGACGGTGAAAACGATCGGCTTATCATTAGACCAAAGGTTGAAGATCTTACACCAATTATAAGCTGGAAAGCAACAATCTACACCTCATCGGATAAACCATTTAAATTTTTTAACGGTACAAAGTTACCAGATAAAGAGTTTTACTGGGATGGAAAATCCGATGATGGACAATTGGTAGACAGTGGGGAGGATTACTATGTAATTTTTCAAGCTACAGACTCGGGATACAACACAAGTACAAGTGAAAAAGTTCCATTTTCAATAGACATTCTTGTTATTCCAACGGAAAGAGGCCTCAAAATTAGAGTATCAAACATTGAATTTGGCTTTAATAATGCTTATCTGCGGGGTAAAAAGACATTTGAAATTCTTGATAAAATAGCACAGGTTCTAAAGAAATATAAGAAATACTCTATAATAATTGAGGGCCACACTGATTCCACAGGTGATGAGAACTATAATATTAAGTTATCAAAGCGTAGGGCAGAGGCTGTAGGAAAGTACCTAATTTCAAAAGGTATAGATCCGAAGAGGCTATCCTATAAGGGCTATGGCTCCAGATACCCAATTGATAGTAACGAAACAGCCGAAGGGAGAGCAAGAAATAGAAGAGTTGAGTTTATCCTTATAAAAAAGTGATTTAAATTTCTTAATCTATTTTTTTACATCCCTATTCAATATTTATATTCCTGGCTTTTATATCAGAAGACATTGTCTATATTTAAATTTAGTATCATTTTAAGGTGCAAATCTAAAGTAGCTAACCGGTTTTTTTTATTAGGCCTGTATTAGATTCATGATAAATATGGTAAATTAAGTTCTCTGACAGATAGAAATCATTTTATACCTGTATTGAGAATCATACATTTCATTAAACATCAATGCCTGCTCAATCTTACAGTTAACTTTAACACCTGATTTTTTTAAATGGAGATGAAAATGAATATTTTAATGGTATACCCAAAATATCCAAATACCTTCTGGAGTTTTAAACATATTTTGAGATTTATATCAAAGAAAGCTGCATTCCTTCCTCCTAATCTTTTAACAATCGCTTCGATGCTGCCCAAGAATTGGAATAAGTGGCTTATAGGTTTAAACGTAGGAAAACTTACAGATAGCGACTTACATTTTAACACAAAAAATTGTGCATATCTGAAAATAAAAGAAAATCATCATCTTCTTTATATTATTTGCAAATATAATTTTAGATATTATAATAAAAATAGGTGAATATCATACATTCGAGGAGTAAAACTAGATGAAAAAGAGAATTCTTGTAATTGATGATGAAGAAATGATTTTAAATGCAATTAAGCTGATTCTTGAAGATATGGGTTATTCGGTTAACTGTTTTTCAAATTCCGAGGAAGGTGAGAAAGAAGCTATCGCAAATGATTATGACCTTATCATCCTCGACCTTCGTATGCCTAAGAAGAATGGTGCTGAAATTACCAAAAGTATTATTGAAAAAAAGCCGAATGCAAAAATTCTTATTTTAACCGCATACCCTACAGATCCATTAGCAAAAAAAGCATTGGATTCAGGAGCAAAATCATTGCTAAAAAAGCCTTTTGAAATTTCAAAAATTCTTGATTTTATAGAGAAATAACCTATGCCTGAGAAGAAAAAAAAGAAAGGAGAAAAATATCGGGAATATATCCTGGAGGATATACTAAAAAGCACAGAAGAGATAATTCAGGATATAGAAAGTGAAAACCTGAAAATTGAAAAAAAAGAGAAACCAATCTCCAAAGAAAAAAAGGACATTTTAGAGGAAATATATTTAGAAGAGCTCAAAGAATTAGAAAAAGAAAAAAGCGAAGTAATCCACGGATATGCTGAGATATTCATTTCTGAAGACGAAATGGAGGTTGCTGTTGATTTTTATCCTCCGATGGAAAATGGGATGCCTCTTGAACTGGACGATGTAAAGCATCTTTTAGATTCCAACGGCGTTGTACATGGAATTGATTGGGACACCATCCTGCATTCAATAGAAAAATGTAATAATGAAAGGACTCCCGTTTTGGGGGTTACAATTGCACGTGGAACAGAACCGGAGGATGAGGTTCCAGAACATATTGTTATTGAACCACACCTCCTTCAACCCTCAAAACAGAGAAATACGGAAAGCCACAGGGTTGATTTTAAGGAGTTTACATCCTATACACTTGTTAAAAAAGGTGAAACAATCGCAAGAATAGTACCCAGGAAAGAAGGCAAGTTTGGCAAAACTGTAAAAGGTGAATTTATTCCCTATCAAACAAAAAATGTTAAAACCCTTCAACCTGGTAAAAATACCGTTGTAGAGGGAAATCGTATTGTAGCAGCATGTGATGGAAGATTGGATATAAAGGGAAATACATTTTGGGTCAGTGAAGTATTTGAGGTATACGGTGATGTTAACTATAAAACTGGAAATATAAAGTTTCCCGGCGATATCATCATTCATGGAAGAGTTAATGATGGATTTAAAGTTGAATCTGGAGGAACTATCATCTGTAAACAAACGCTTGATGCCTCTGAAGTAGTATGTGATGGGGATCTAATAATTGATAAAGGTATTATAGGTAGGCAAAAGGGTAGAGTAAAAGTAGGGGGTATTATAAGTGCTAAGTTCATTGAAAACTGCTGGGTCGAGGCAGAAGATTCAATCTATATAGAAACGGGGGTACTTCATTCAATTATTTACACTCACAACAAAGTAGAAATGAGTAAGAATGGTATAATTGTTGGTGGAAAAATATTTGCACAAAACGGAGTATCAGCAGGTCAAATTGGTACGAAAATGGGGATTAAAACGGAGATACATTGTGGCATTGATTATGACGTTCAAAAACGTATGGAATGGATAAAGGAAAAAACTATGGAACTTGCCTCGAAACTTAACATGATTAACGATAGAATAAATAAAAGAGAAAAGGGATATGAAAAATTGATCCCTATTAAAGAAAAAGTTATGGAGAATATTCATAAATTAAATGAAGCTGCTAAAAATCTTGTATTTTACCTTGATAAAAATGAAAATGCTGAAGTTGTCGTCCATGGGACTGTTTATCCTGGAGTTTATATTGAGATATGCCATGTTTCTTACCTTGTACCTCGCGAGCTAATGCATGTTCATTTCTGGCTGGATAAAGAGCGCGGTAAGGTTCAGGTTGGTCCCATTTAATGCTTATACTGTATCTCTACCTATCCAAAATCATAACAAGAGACATCTCTCTGGAAAACCTGTCATACACGACCTTTGTACCAAATGGATCTGTTCTGTATTTACCATCTACCAAAAATCGGTATGCATACTTTCCAGGAGATATGTCCAACATTACCTCCCAAAGTCCAGCACTATTCTTATGCATAGGTAAAGAAAAAGGATTCCAGAAATTAAAATCTCCGACCAGGTAAACCGAGTGTGCCCTATCATCCTTATAGTAAAATATGTAAAAATTATCCTTAAAATGGATAGGATTTGCTTTAACAACAATTATGGGTTTTTCAACCTTAAATGAGGATAGCTCTGTTCCATATTTATCTCTTGTTTGTTCAGGATTTTGGGGATCTTTTATCCATAGACCATCAATAAGAAATCTATAACGATATTTCCCTTTATTCAAAATAATGCCTTTTTCTCCAATTTTTTCAAACATATATACATAAACATTATGGGCATTCTGGGACATCTTTAAAGGCTTCTCCCAGTTATTAAAATCGCCAGAAACATATACATCATGCTTTTTGTCATCCGATGGCTTATACCTAAAAACAACACCCTTTTCAGTTAATATTGGAGGGCCTCCATCTCTAATATCCCGAAGATCAATCGGAAATAAGAGTATTGGTATTAAAAGAAAAATGGTATTAGCCAATATAAGAACAGGTTTTATCTTCATTTTCTCTACTCTTATTTTGATATTTCTCTAATATTATCGAATAATATCCATCATTCTTTATTTTTAAAAGATATATCAAGGAATTTTCTACTTTAATAAATTTTGAAATTTTATTGCAATATTTTCTGTTAAATATAGAATAAACTATATGTTTTAAAATGCAAAGGATACTAAAGTTTTCATATATAAAATTTAAATGAGTCTTATAATGAAAAGATTAATAACTTTTATTTTTCTTTTATTTATTTCAACATTGATTTCTGCTTCCTCAGGTTGTACAAAAATCGATGTACCTATTGATAAAAAACAAGACAGTTCTATCATGATAATTGCAGATAAATTAACAATTCTAGATACAGAACCCGTTATAATCCGCTTGGAAAATGCTGAAGGTCCCATTTCATGGAGTATCAATACACCATTTCTAGGGGGTTATATCGTTCCACCTGATGGGGTAAAAGTGGTTTTCAACCCACCGAATGTTAATAAAAAAAGCAGAATTGAACTAAAAGCAACCGATAAAGACGGAAATAATGCAACCATCATAATTGATGTCCTGGATGAAGGAAACCCTCCAGAACCAGGAGAAATAATTATCAATGAAATTGCATGGGCCGGTACACTTAAAAGTTCCTACGATGAATATATAGAAATTCTAAACATTACAGAAAGGGATTTTTATCTTAACAACTGGAAGATAGAAAACGCAGGTGGAAATGGTATTGCAATTACCTTTTCCGGATATTTAAAAGCAAAAACTCCTTTTTTAATAGCAAATTATCAATATGATATAGAAAAAAGCTCAATTACTGCCAGCCATGATTTTGCAACTTCAAAACTTGCCCTATCAAATAACTGTTTTGGTCCTTACATTCTGGAAAACTTTGAAGGAGAAATTTTTAATGAAGTTGGAAATGGTGGTAGCTATCCATACGGTATAAACTCCTCGAATATTAGAGCATCTATGGCCCGATTCAATGATGGTAGAACAATAAGTATAAATTGGGATCCTTCCGATTGGTATACAGAGGGTGTTTCGAATAATTTGTCTGACGGAACATTTGGCACACCTGGAGAAATTAACAGCAATATCGAATACGGAATTAATCAAAATGAAGATATGGCTAAAGGAATAATTGTAAAATACATAATAGATGCCAATGATGAAGTTGGAGAGGATTGGGCCCAGATTTTGATAACCAAGGATGGTGACATAAAAAACTTTATATTGACAGATCTTGATGGCAGTGACAATCCAATTACCAATAATGATAGTGTTCTTATGAAAAAGGGAGATTTAGTTACCGTTATATGGGGAGATAGCTATTCCATAGTCGGAAACAGATATACCATCCCGGATACAAATCCAACTGGCACTAAAGACGAACTTGTTTTGCTTTGTTCAGGTAAATTCCTCGATGGCCTATGCTACTATTCTACTGATGAGGTTCAGTTTGACGATAAGGATAAAATCAAAAGCTATGGCTGGACAGGAGATCCAATACATTCAAAATACGGTGAGAGGAAAATGGTAGATGATAATTATATTACAGATCTCTCTGCATACTCATGGGATACCGATAATAAACCCCTTCCGTAATTTTACTTTGCAGTAAAAAAACTATTCACAAAACAAATATTACCACAAACTTTCACCACTTAACCTGTAAATGAAAGATATTTAACAGACAAAAATTTATATTTTTTAGTTAAAATAAAAATAGTGTAACTCCTGTATAATAGGGATATTATAAAATCGCCACGTCTGTCTAAAGATCTCCTCGCAATGATTGGCAGGATCCTACTATGCAGGATTGTATTACCCATAACGGAGCGATAGTCGAATGGGATAATTTTATTTCGTCTCCTTGCTAGTTAAAGTAAGATCGCCATATCGATTTATCAATCTCATCGTAATAACGGAATGTAATGGAGATGTCATTTTGAGCGAGCGAGATACATTAAACGGGATACATTAAATAGTAAATAATATTTGTTACTAATTATTTAATATTGTTATATAATACTTAAACCAAGTGAAGAGAAAAAATCTTGGTTTTAAAACTGATAAAAAAATAACCGCATTGATTATATGGTCATCTTTTAATTGTAAAGATTTATTTTTTTAATTAAAATTCGGTATGAAATATTTACTATTTCCTGAGAAATATTTATCTTAAAAAAATATTGAATACAATAATAGGATATTTTGTTTATCAATAGATGGTTTAAGATTTCTCATTTTGATTAATCAAGAAATAAAGGTTAGAAAAACAGTATTACAGCCATTTTATGGGTAGGTTATTAATCTTTTAATCAAGGATCAAAAACATAATTTCTAAATCACATCATCTAAGGCAAAAAATTAATAGAATTTTATCTACAAATAAAAGAAGTTTTAATTTTAAAGATGAGTCCATTCTAAAAAGGCCTTAAATAGTTATTTTTTATAATTTTCACATAATACATGATATATAATTGTTTATATTTAAAGAGTTATCTTTTAGCATTTTTTTAAAAAAGTGATAAAAATGGTTTTTAGAGTGGACTCAAAGATTATAAAAAATCAAATTATTTTTTAAGGAGGATTTAAATGTTTAAAAAGGTTTTTATTCTAAGCCTGATTATTGTATTTGCATCCTTTTCGCTTCTTTTAGCAAGTGGCGAGAAAAAGGGTGAAGGTGGCACAGCAAAAGCTGAAAAAGGTGAAATCACCATAGGTGCATTGCTTCCCCTAAGTGGTGACCTTGCCGTTTATGGTCAATGTGTCCAGAAAGGAATTAACGTTGCAGTTGATGATATTAATGCCGCTGGAGGTCCTTTAGGTAAAAAACTGAAGGTTATCTTTAGGGACACTCAAACAGATCCAACTGCGATGAGAGATGCTGCAGAAAAATTAGTTAATGTAGATAAGGTACCCGCTATTGTAGGGCCAATGATCAGATCTGACGTTGTTACACCTGTTACAGCGCCGAATCATGTGGTAATTATTTCTCCTTCGAATACACCAACATGGGTGACAACATTAAAGGATGATGATTATACCTTCAGAACAACTGCTTCTGATGCTATTCAGGGGAAGGTACTTGGTCAACTTGCATGGGAAAGGGGATATAAAACAGCAGCCATCCTTTATATAAATGATCCCTATGGAGGTGGCCTTGCAAAAAACTGTAAAAAATGGTTTGAGAAGAGTGGTGGTAAAGTTCTTGGTATGGCAGCCTATGATCCAAGTAACGTTGCATATAAGATGCAACTTAAAAAACTTGCTAAGGGAAAACCAGATGTGTTGATTTTAATCGGTTATCCAGAGAGTGGAATAGTAATAATAAGACAGGCACTTGCTGACAAACTATTTAGTCAATTCTTATTTCCCGATGGTATGGAATCACAACAGATTATAGATTCCATAGGTGGAAATTATCTTGAGGGTATGTATGGAACAGGGCCTGGTGCAGCGGATACAGACTCTTATAAAACATACCTTGCAGAATATCAAAAGAAATACGGTGAGAAACCGCCTACTGCCTACAGTGAAAATGCTTATGATGCAACTGTTGTTATAGCACTTGCAATTCAAGCTGCCGGTGAAAAAGCTATGGAACAAGATCCGGGTAAAGCTATAAGGGACAATCTGAGGAAAGTGGCAAATCCTCCTGGAGTAAAAGTCTCAGCAGGCCCTGATCAGTTTAAAAAGGCCTTTGAATTACTTAGACAAGGTAAAGACATAAATTATGAAGGTGCTGCTGGATCTATAGATTTTGATGAGCATGGTGATACAGTAACACCTATTTTAATATGGAAGATACAAAATCATAAAATCGTACCTGTAAAATCTGTTATACCCGAATAATTATTAAAACGTCGTATACGACTTAAAAAATATATAAATAAAAGCCCTCCTTGGTGATGAAAGAAATAGCAAAACTTCCGGATACCAAGGAGGGAAAAAATTAAACTTAATTGATTTTATCTTTACCTCATTTGTTTGGATTGATGACTTTCATGAAGGATATTCTAAACTTTATAAACTTAGAAAAGGCGGTTTTTCGTAAAAATTGTCTGATAGTAAAATAATAACTATAAAAATTGCCGATAAATATATTGGTTATAGATTGCACACAAAAATAAACTCTTTTGGGAGGATTCGTAAATACATTTTTCCATAAAGAAAACTACTAATTGTGACCTTTGGCATTTAATGAATCGTATTATTCGAAAGATTCTTTTTCATACTATTTGTATATTTTTAAATCTAAAATTAAAAAGAGATCCTTTAAATCTTAAAGGTCTTATATCTTTTTAAAGTTGTACACAAAACCAATTACTAAGAAAATAGTATGGCAGATATCTTTAATAGGATATCTGTTTTCTTATTTAAATTAAACTATAAAACGGATTAATAAAATGAGCGATGTGATTTTAAAAGTTGAAAATGTTACGAAAAATTTTGGAGGGGTCTCTGCAGTAAGAAACTGTTCTTTAGAAGTTAAAAGAGGTGTTATTACGGGTTTAATAGGACCCAATGGTGCCGGGAAAACAACGTTATTTAATATTATTACAGGATTTCTTAAACCCAATGAGGGTCATATTTATTTTAAAAATGAAGAAATTACTGGTCTAGAACCCCATGAGATTTTTCATAAAGGTCTTTTCAGAACATTTCAGATATCCAGGGATTATGGTGAAATGTCTGTTTTAGAAAATTTACTGGTAATCCCAACGAATCAAATTGGTGAAAAGCTGTTAAATGCCTGGTTCAGAAATAAGTTTGTTAAAACCCAGGAAAAGAAAAATATAGAAAAGGCTATGGATATTTTAAACTTTATTGATCTGTATGATAAAAGGGATATACAGGCAAAGTATCTCTCCGGTGGTGAAAAAAAGCTTCTTGAGATAGGTAGAATGATGATGGTGGATATCGATATGGTCCTTCTGGACGAACCAGGTGCAGGCGTACCACCGAACTTACAGGGAAAGATATTGGATCATATACAGAGATTATCTAAAGATAGAGGGATGTCATTGTTCATTGTTGAGCACGACATGGATATAATAATGAATATATGTGAAAAGATAATTGTAATGAATGAAGGTACGAAACTGGCGGAAGGGACTCCGGATGAAATTAAAAATAATCAAAAAGTTGTAGAAGCATATCTGGGCAAACCAGATTAAAGCATTAGTATAAATAATCAATCTACAAATAAAAAATAGAAAGAATAAAATTTTTTAATTAAGACTGGGAATAGAAATGAATGAAATACTTTCAATAACTGATATTAGAGCCGGATATGGTGCTCTTGATGTAATTTTTAATATAAAAATGAATATTAAACCTGGTGAAATAGTAGCAGTTATTGGCCCCAATGGTGCCGGTAAATCTACTTTACTTAAGGTAATATCAGGCGTACTAAGATCCAACAAAGGTAAGGTTACATATAAAAGTAAGGATATAACAAATAAAAGCCCGCAGGAAATCGTAAAAATGGGATTGAGCTGGGTTCCGCAGGAAAACAATATATTTTCAAAAATGACAGTGAGGGAAAATCTCGAGATAGGAGCATTTATTCTTGATGAAAATATAGATGAAAGATTGGATGAAGTTTTTTTAATCTTTCCACAACTGAAGGATAGAATGGATCAGATAGCCGGAAGTTTGTCCGGTGGTCAAAGACAGATGCTTGCTATTGCAAGGGGCCTGATGATTCATCCTGAACTGCTTCTTTTAGATGAACCAACTGCTGGACTTGCACCTAATCTGGCTCATGATATGCTTATAAAAATTAAAAACATAACTGAGAAATTCGGAAATGCAGTATTGCTTGTTACACAAACTTTAAATGCGCTTGAATTATCAGAAAGGGTTTATCTTTTAACTGCAGGTGAAATCAAATACGAAGATACAACAGATAATTTCCTTAACAATCAAGAAATTAAAGAGCTCTACTTTGGTGGTATAAAACATAAGTAGAAACTTCATAAAATACTAGATATGAGAGGGATAGAAATTGGCTGATCTTCTTGTTAGCGGTCTGGTTTTTGGAAGTATAATTACCCTGGGTGCAATTGGATTAACTTTAATGTCAGATATTCTTGGTTTTTTTAATTTTGCCTATGGGGAATACTTTACATTAGGAGCATACATCAGTTTTCTTTTTTTACAGATACTGCCAAATATGGGACATTTTAAAGGTTTATCATTTGGCTCCAGCATGATTCTGGCAGTTTTTATTTCTGTGGGGATAACGATAATTGTAATCTTATTGGTTGATTACCTGTTCTTTAAACCTCTTAGGAAGATGGGTGTCTCATCTCTTTTTATGGCTCTGGCATCCCTTGGTATATCATTTATTATAAGAGCTTCCATCAATATTATATGGGGTCCTAAGGTCAGGTATTATTCAACCGCAATACAGATAAGCAAAGAATTGCCTTTTGGAATTCATCTTAAAATGGAAGAACTCGTAATTATAATAAGTACAGTAGTTCTTGTTGTTTCTGTTTTCCTGTTTTTAAAACGAACAAAAATGGGTAAAGCTATGAGGGCTGTTTCTGATAATACTACTCTTGCAATGGCTTCAGGAGTGGATAGTAATAATGTTATTATGTGGACATGGATAATCTCTGGTGGATTGGCTGCGATAGCTGGTACTTTTTACGGTATTCAGGTTCAGTTAAGGCCTACTATGGGCTGGGAGTTCTTAATACCTCTGTTTGTGGCGGTAATAATGGGGGGTATAGGGAACTTCTGGGGTGCTCTTGTCGGCGGTATGATAATTGGTATTTCAGAGGAATTAATCACAGGTTTAATACAGAATCTTTTAAACTCAATGAGTATCACTACAGATGTTTCAGTTTATAAACCGGCTGTAGCTTTTGTTTTTGTAATTATAATTTTATTGTTTAAACCATATGGTATCTTTGCAAGAAAGGAAGGTTGAAATGCTCAATTACTTTTCATCTTATCTTGTAATGGCATGTATATATAGTATTATGGCGTTAGCGTTAAACCTTCAATGGGGATTTACCGGTTTAATGAACTTTGGTATCGGCGCCTTTTATATGTTAGGAGCATATACTTCTGCTATATTAACAGGTGCTCCTACAACAGAGCATATTGGAGGTTATAATCTTCCTGTTCTGGTTGGGCTAATAGGAGCAGCAATAATCCCGGGAATTATTGCCTACCTATTGGCTTATCCTGCGTTAAGCCTCAGAGGAGGAACCTTTGCAATAGCTCTTCTTGCTATTCAGGAGACGATCTATTTGATAATAAAAAATGAATCCTGGTTAACCAACGGAGTGTGGGGAATTAGGGGTATTCCAAGACCTTTTTTTAATAGTGTAAATCCGAGACATTATGTTTTTGTATATCTGATTATTGTAATCTTTGCATTAATAGTTACATATATAGCGATTGAAAAAGCTGTAAACTCGCCATGGGGAAGGGTATTAAGAGGTATCAGGGAGGATGAGTATCTCACGTCTATGTCAGGAAAGGATAGTTTTAAGTATAGAAGGCAATCCTTTGTTTTTAGTTCAATGGTAATAGGGGTTGCCGGAGCATTGTATGTTCATTATACAGGGTTTGTTAGTCCACAGGTTTTTTCACCGTTAATGTCCACTTTTATTGTTTGGCTTATGGTTATGGTTGGTGGTACAGGTAATAATAAAGGTGTAATCCTGGGTGCATTCCTGATATGGGCTATATGGGTAGGAAGTGATTTTGTTACAGATTTGGTTCCTGCGGCTATAGCTACAAGAATTGGCTTTATAAGAATGCTGTTTGTTGGA
>QNBN01000012.1 GCA_003645695.1 Spirochaetota bacterium
AATGCCTGCAGAATTGCAGGAATAAAGCCAGCTTTCAGTATAGAAGCAATCGCAATGGATGCATCTTCAAGGGAAGAGGGCAAAAGATTTAATGACCCAAATAATGCGGGAAGAACCTATCTTGTCGGTAAAGGTGTAACAAGAAAATTAAAAAATGGTTCCAGGGCCTATAATATTCTGGAAGGAATGAAAAAGGCCATACAGGAAAGAAATAGAAAGATGACTGAATTAATTGAAAAGTATCTTAAGGAACTTGGTTATAATATTCCTTTTTCGTATAAGGATGTGGTATATCTAACACCTCATGGAAACGCTACAGAGAGGCATGTTGTTCAGGCCTTATGTGAAAAAATTGAAAATCGTTATCCGAATAAAGAAAAAAGACTTGAAGTTTATAGGAAAATATTGAGATATGAATTAACCCCTGAAGAAATGGATGATGTAGCTGAATTGCAAACATTAGTTAGAGCTAAATTAATTAAAGCAGAGATGCCATGCTATGTTGAAGAGGATGAAAGGGCTTTTACATCTATAGAAAATCTTACATATGTTTACAGAAATTTTGGTGCGATTCCAACCTATCCTTTTCTCGGTAATCCAATAACAGAAGGTGAATCTGATTTGGAAGCTCTTATTAAAAGGGTTAAATCCTATGGCCTCTATGCTTTTGATTTGTTCGACTTCAGAACTGAGTACAGCAGGGCAAAGGAGATTATAGAGGTGGCAAAGTCACATGGATTTCCAGTATTTATTGGTACAGAACACAACACAAAAAAAATGATACCCCTTGTTGGTGAGCTGGGCAAGTTTGATGAGTTTCTTGGTTATTTTAGAAAGTCAGCGCAATTTGTAATAGGTCATCAAATTCTTTCAAAATTATGCAATTATGGATATATTAAAGAAGATGGAAAACCTAGAATAGACAATCTTCAAGAAGGTTTTGATTTTTACGCGGAGATTGGTAAAAAAGAAATTTCAGAAGATGAGATTGATGAATTATCAAAAAGGAGTTTTGAAGATAATAAAAAATACTTTGGGATTGGAGATTAAAAAATGAACAGAATAGCAACCCTTATGCGGCATGCATATGAAACTGATGTTTTAATTCCGGCATTTAATGCAGCATACCCTGAAATGGTTAAACCGATCTGTGATACTTTAAAGAAACTTTCTACGATAGGTATAGTAGAGGTTGCAAGACCCGATATTGAAAAGTTTGGTGCGATTAGTTTTGAAACAATTTTTAACGAATACAAAAAATACGGGGACCCTGAGTATGTTACCATTCACCAGGACCATGTACCGGTTATAGATGAGGATGGGAAAAGGGTTGATTATATATCACTAATTAGTAAGGCACTCGAACTTGGTTTTGATTCTGTAATGGTTGATGGTTCGAGATTACCTCTTGAAGAAAATATTTCTGCTACAAGAACTGTTATAGGAATGGCTCATAAAAAGGGTATTCCGGTTGAGGCCGAACTTGGGGCTGTACTTGGTCATGAATCTGGCCCACTGCCTCCCTATGAAGAACTTTTTAAATCAGGGAAAGGTTTTACTGATCCGGCTGATGCAGAGAGGTTTGTAAAGGAAACATCTGTAGATTGGCTTTCCGTTGCTGTTGGCAATATACATGGTGCTATTAGCGGTGCTGCCAAGGATCAGAAAAAGGTTGAAGCAATGCTTGATATAGATCATTTAAGAAAAATAAAAGAAGTTACTGGAATACCTCTAGTTCTGCATGGTGGATCTGGGGTTAAGCGGGAATATATATTGGAGGCAATGAAAAATGGTTTGTCAAAGATTAATATTGGTACTGATATAAGGCAGGCTTATGAAAAGGAGCTGAAACAATCTGGTGATGTGGAAAAAGCAAGAGAGATGGTATCAGAAACAATGGAATACCTTATTGTTGATTACTATGAAATAAATGGTTCAAAAAAAATATTAGAAGGCTGATCCATTATTCACAAATTACAGAAAAGAACTTTTATATGATATTTATAAATAATCTATAAAACGATAGTTAAAAATACTTTATTAATGAGAATACTTTATTATTGAAGTCTAATGATCCTGTCCCCACAGCGGGATGGTATTCCGGATAATATCCTGAATAAAAAATAAGGTAATTTATTATAACCCAGGTATTCTTGAATATTTTTTGATTTTGAATGCAACGTAGAAAATTAATCTTTAGAAGAAAGCAAATCGGAGTGAAAAATTTCTTTTACTTTCGAGTAAAACGAAGAAATATTTAACATATTACGTAATATTTGAAGAAATTAAAGATTTCTCGCCTTGGTAAATCAAGGCTATAAATGTCGCACTCTATCTTATTGGAGTGGAGTTATTTATAGTTACTGTGATATTGGGAGGTTTAAACTGAAAGATTTATATTCAATTGACATCAACGAAGAGCTTTTAGATGAGGAAATAGAGCTCTCCGGCTGGGTGCAGGTGAAGAGAGAGCATGGTGGCATAATTTTTATCGATCTGAGGGATAGAAGCGGTATTGTTCAGCTTGTTTTTGATCAAAATGAAAGTATGGACTTATTCAATTTAGCTAATGAATTAAAATCCGAGTATGTGATAAAAGTTAAGGGAAAAGTTCGAAAGCGCGAAAATCCAAATCCAAATATTCCTACCGGGTATTATGAGGTTCTTGTTTTATCTCTGGAGGTTTTAAACGAAGCGAAACCTCTGCCAATCCAGGTTATTAAACAAACGGAGGATTCCGAAGAGATAAGGCTTAAGTATAGGTATATTGATCTCAGGCGTGAGAGGATGAAAGAAAATATTGTAGCTAGGCATAAAGTTACGTCTGAGATTAGAAAATTCTTCAATGACCGTGGGTTTTATGATATTGAAACACCCTTTCTTACGAAATCCACCCCTGAGGGTGCCAGAGACTTTTTAGTTCCTTCCAGGCTAAATCAAGGTAGATTTTATGCACTTCCTCAATCACCCCAGATATTCAAACAACTTCTTATGATCTCAGGTTTTGAAAAGTACTATCAGATTGTAAGGTGCTTTAGGGATGAAGATTTAAGAGCTGATAGACAACCCGAGTTTACACAGCTTGATGTTGAAATGTCTTTTATAGATGAAGAAGATATTTTTTCCAACATTGATGAAATGTTTAAATCCATTTTAGGTAGTGTTTATGGTAAGGATTTATCTACACCCTTGCCGAGAATGAAATATGACGAAGCAATGAGCCGATATGGCACAGATAGACCAGATTTAAGATTTGGGCTTGCATTGAATGATGTATCTGATTTTATAAAAAAGATGAAGGTAAAATCCTTTTTAATAGATGGTATTAACCAGGGCAGGAAGTTTTATACTCTGGTATCTCCTTTGTCTGATAAAATAACCAGAAAGTTCCTTGATTCTTACGCTTCAGAATCAAAAAAACGTGGCTGTGATATTTTTACATGGGCAAAAATAAATGGAGTAAATAAATCTATATCAGGTCCATTTTCAAAATTATTTGAAAATACGGATGATATTTTAGGTATAGTTGGGGCTTTGTCTCAGATTGATTATGAGAAGGAAGAAAATTATATTTTATTTGGGTGTTATGGAGAGGAAAGAAAGGTTCAGGAACTGCTTGGCGATTTAAGGTCATCATTGGGCGATCTATTGGGCCTTATAAATAATGAAGATCTGAACTTCTGCTGGGTTACCGATTTTCCTCTGTTTGAATGGAGTGACGAGGAGGGAAAAATTGTATCTGTTCATCACCCTTTTACATCCCCAAAGAGTAATATTGAAGAAGTCGAAATTGAATTGAGGAGTGACAATATCTATAAGCTAAAATCGCGTAGTTATGATCTGGTTTTAAATGGTATAGAACTTGGAGGGGGAAGCATTAGGATACATAAACCAAAAGTACAGCGAAAGGTATTTTCTATTCTGGGATTAAGCCATGAGGAAATCGATCAAAAGTTCGGATTTTTGATTCGTGCCCTGGAGTATGGCGCCCCGCCTCATGGAGGAATTGCATTTGGACTTGATAGAATAGTTATGATGCTTCAGGGCGAATCTTCAATAAGGGAGGTTATTCCTTTTCCCAAAACGGCAAGCGGTTTATGTCCTTTAACCGGGGCACCAGATTTTATTTCTGCTAGACAACTGGGAGAGCTCGGACTAAAGTTAAAGTAGGTAAGTTTAACAAGTTACTATAATAAAGTTCACTTGCCTATTGTTGAAAATAGAGTGATAATTAATGTTAGTGTAATAATTGGGTACTTATAATGAACTGTTTTGAATAATTTTAATAAAGTAATTCTTACTGTTTAATTTTTTATGGGGGATTATGGACGAATCCGAGTCTTTTGAAGAGATAGAAGAAAAAATATCAATAGATGAGTCAATAGAGCAGCTTTTATTTTCAAATAATGATGAAATACTTCATGAGATAGAAAAAACTATTGGTTTATTTATAGCTGCTCGTGGGCAAAATTTAACGATATATGGTCATAGAGAAAAGGTTGAGATAGCAAAGAGGGTTATTAGTAATCTCACATCAAATTTTAAGTCGGGGAAAATACCGACCAGAAATGATATATCAATCATTGTTAGGAATGTTAAAGAAGACCTTGGATTCAATGTTAACAAACTGAAAGAGCTGAAGATTAAAATTGGTCCCCATGGAAAAACAATTTCTCCTAAATCAATAGGTCAGGCTAAATATTTTGAAGCAATAAGCAAAAATGACCTGATATTTGTGATAGGGCCTGCCGGTACTGGAAAAACATACATAGCAATGGCTTTTGCTTTAAATTACCTTACCTCTGAAAATATTTCAAGAATCATATTAACGAGACCGGTAGTTGAAGCAGGTGAAAGCCTTGGTTATTTGCCTGGAGATTTAGAGCAGAAAGTTGACCCATATTTAAGACCTCTCTATGATGCTATATATGATATGATTCCTTATAATATGTTTCAAAGGTATGTTGAGAGAGGTGCTATTGAAGTTGCTCCTCTGGCGTATATGAGGGGTAGAACCCTGCATGATTCATTTATAATTCTTGATGAAGCTCAGAATACAACAAGGGGTCAAATGCTAATGTTTCTGACAAGGATAGGTTTCAATTCAAAGACAATAATTACAGGTGATATTACACAGGTGGATATACCAAGAACACAGGATTCTGGCCTTGTGGTAGCTTCAAAGGTTTTAAAAGGGATAGAAGGTATTGCTTTTATCTATATGGGACCGGAAGATGTGGTTAGACACCCTCTTGTAGAGCGAATAATCAAAGCTTTCCAAAGAGAGGAAGAAAAAAGAAGAGATGATAAAGATAAAAACAAGTAATAAGCTGAATAAACTTTATCTTGCAGTAATAGTTTTTGTTACTTTTGTAATATCTCTATGGTTAATAGCAAAACCGTATTTTGGAGTAAAGTACAACTACAAAATAGGTGATATTGTTCAGGAGGATATTGTATCTCCCAGAAATATAACCTATATCAATGTTAAAGAAACTGAAAAAAGAATAGCTGAAGTAAAAAGTAGAGTACCTGTAGTTTTTGACTATAGGGAGAGGATAAATAATGAAGTAATAGGTACTTTAAACCGTTTTTTTAATCAACTGGAGGTAGTAAATTCGGAAGAACTTTCAAGAGAATATGGTTTGGATGTAAATCTTATAAATAATGTTAAAAAATATTTAGAGAATGAGAGTTTCCGTCGGAATGTACTTGATATAGCAAGCCATATTATGAATAAAGGATTTACAAATCTCAAAAGAAGTGATTTAAACAAGTTCAAAGATAGAGGTATTTTATTAAATAAAATCAAAGAATCAGAAATAGTTCAGGAAAAGGTTGGGATAAATCAGATAGCCGCTGGGAACGAAATAGAAAATTTGGTTAAAACTTACCTCCGGGATAATTTTATAACATTGAATAGAACCCAGATTAAATCAATCGTAAAAATTATTCAAAAATTTCTCAGACCAAACCTCTTTTTTAATAAAGAAGAAAGTAGCAAACTTATGGAAAGCGAAGTAACAAAGGTCCAACCTGTTTACAACACAATTAAAAAAGGTGCCGTAGTCATAAGGCGTGGAGAGGAAGTCGACAGATTTAACTCCCCCAAATTAGAAGCAATTACACAGTATACAAATAAATTTAATGCAAGAGCGATTTCGGGTATCGGAATAATCCTTATGTTTCTAATGTTTTTAACTTTTATGGTTTTCAGAACTAATGATAAAGAAAAGTTTTTTAAAGATTACGGTATCTTTTTACTCTTTTTTCTGATTACTGTGCTATATTCATATTTGATAACTCTAATAAAACCTATACCTCATTACCTTAATCTTGCTGTTCTTGCCCCATCAGCTGCAGTAATAATGACAGCTGAAATTCTATTTCATCGAAAATGCTCTCTTGCACTAGCTATAGTAGTTCCTATAGTTCTTTTATTAATTTCTGGAAATGATCCATACACCCTAATTTTCAGCATGGGTTCTGCATTTGTAAGTTTGTATGCAGTTGAAAAGGCTGAAAAGAGGATTGATCTTTTAAAATCAAGTTTTTATATTCTTGGGGCTAATCTTTTGATGGCAGTCGGAATCGGAATGTTAAAGGAGCTTAATTTTAGAGAGCTATTATTACTCATGCTATGGAGTGTAGGGAACGGGGTTGTTTCTGTTATCTTAACCCTTGGAATTATTCCATTTTTTGAGATTTTACTCAACATCCCGACAAACTTTAGATTATTAGAGCTATCAGACCTGAATAATCCAATATTGAAAAAGATGCAGATTGAGGCTCCCGGTACTTACTATCATAGTATAAATGTTGCAAATATGGCCGAAAATGCCGCAAGATATATAAAAGCAAACCCTCTTCTTGTAAGAGTAGCTGCGCTCTATCATGATATTGGAAAAATACCAAACGCGGAATATTTTATAGAAAATAACAGGGGACAAAATAAGCACGATCTATTAAAACCTTCATTATCTAACTCGATATTAAAGGCCCATATCAAAATAGGGGTAGAAATGGCCCAGGAAATGAAACTTCCAAAAGAGGTTATTGATATAATAGAACAGCATCATGGAACTTCATTGATGAAATATTTTTATCATCAGGCGTTAAAAGAAAAAGGTCTAAAAAACAATGATGTTGATAAAAGGGATTACCGATATCCCGGTCCAAAACCACAAACTAGGGAGGCTGCAATTGTTATGCTTGCGGATTCTGTTGAAGCTGCTTCCAGGGTTTTAACAAACCCATCTGCTAAAAGGATTGAACAAATGGTGAAAGATATAATAGAAAGTAAATTTAGAGATGGACAGTTAAATGAAAGTAGTCTTACCTTACGGGGATTGATGAAAATTACAGTAGTGTTTACAAAATATCTAACAGGATTGTTCCATACAAGAATTGAATATCCTGATGATAAGGAAATTGAACAAAAAGAAACAGAAATTAAAAAGGAAACATAACAATGGAAATAGAAATGGATCGTAAATCGCAAAAACTTTTTGAAGACTACTCCCTTTATGTTGAGGAAAAAAATCGAAAAACCCCGGTAAGTTCGGATGAACTTGAAAAAATGATGAACCTTGCATTTAATATAACAGGTAAAGAGGGAGGGGATATTTCGCTTGTGGTATGCGATAATGATTTTATTGCAAAGCTAAATAAAAAGTATAAAGGAAGGATCGGACCTACAAATGTACTTTCCTTCTCAATGAGAGAGGGGGAATTCTCTGAGCTAAATAAAGATGCTTTACCTTTGGGTGATATAGTTATATCCATGGACAAAGTAAAAGAAGAAGCAGAGAAATTTGGAGATACTGTCGATATTGTATTTAAACATCTTTTTATACACGGAGTTCTTCATCTTTTAGGTTATACTCACAATAATGATGATGAAGAAGAGAAGATGAATGAACTTACCGAAAGAATAGTTATGGGGGTGTAGTAAATTAATGTTAGCATTTTTTAAAAAGAAAAAGAATAACGATATCGGAGAAATGATAGAAGAAAAAAGTGGAATCCTTCACGAAGAAGAAAAGGACATGATTAAAGGAATCGTGGGGCTGAGCGAAACACCCGTTAAATCGATAATGGTACCAAGAACGGATGTAGTTGCGGTATCAATAGATCAACCCATTGAAGAAATAATAAAAACAGTCGTAAAAAGCGGTCATTCGAGAATACCAGTTTATAGTAATACGATAGATAATGTCATAGGTTTTTTATATGCAAAGGATTTACTTCCATATCTTGCTGAAAAAAGTCCTCAGGATATTGATTTAAAAAAAATGCTTAGACCTGTTTTGTTTGTTCCTGAAGGAAAGATGATAGATGAACTTTTAAAGGAGTTTAAAGAAAAGAAGGTGCATATTGCAGTTGTTGTTGATGAGTATGGAGGGATGGCTGGTATAGTATGTCTTGAGAATATTCTGGAAGAGATAGTTGGTGAGATACAGGATGAATATGACAATGAAGAGGAAGAGATAAAAAAGATTTCTAAAAATGTATATGAATGTGACGCAAGGATCCAGATTTCAGATTTGAATGAAGCTTTGGGGATTGAGCTTCCTGAGGAATCCAGCGATACACTTGGGGGGTTTGTTTTCAACCTGTATGGCAAAATTCCAAGACAGGGTGAAAAAATCAGTTATGAAAACTTAGAGTTTGAAATAATAAAGATGGAAGGACACAAAATAAACAGGATAAGATTAACGATTAAACAGGAAGAAGAAAATAATAAAGAAAATAAAGCAAAAGAATAGCTTTAAAGCACAAATACAATAGTTAAAAAGAAATAATATTGAAATCAAGGTATTATAAAGCAGAAGGTATAATTATTAAATCTATAAAGTTTGGTGAAGGCCATAAAATACTGACAGCCTATACCAAAGAGTTTGGTAGGATTGAAGTTACAGCTTTTGGATCGCAAAAGCCAAAGAGTAAACTTGCAAATAAAACTCAACTATTTAATTACGTTAGATTTTTACTTTATCATAGCCATACAAAGGAAAATGAGCCTTTTGCAGTAAAAGAAATAGAGGTTTTAAACTATTTTGATAAAATCAAAGAGGATTATTCAAGATATATTGCTGCAAGTTGTATTGTAGAACCTGTAGTCAAGCTAATAGGTAGAGAACAGCAGGATGTTGGAATTTTTAAACTTATTTTAAAATCCTTTTACGTACTTGATGTTATAGAAGAACGAAAAATAATCTACCTTCTAATAATGTATTTAGTGAAACTCCTTTCATCTATGGGTTACAGATTTAATCTTGATTTATGCGCGGTGTGTAATTCCTATCTGGAAGGAGAGATATATGCTGACTCATTCAGAGGATTTCCTCTATGTGGTAGATGCAAAACAGCTAATTCTTTAAAATTGAGCAATGGAGCTGCAAAGTTTATAAGCTGGGCTCAAAATGAGGAAGTTTTTAAATCGAGCAAAGTTACTATGGAATTGGAAACATTATCTAACATTAAAACCGCCCTACAAAAAGTTTATGAGTTTATTTTCAATAAATCTTTGGATGGATGGAAGTACTTTGATAATTTAGAAACAACTGCAAATAGATAAAAAGGTGAGGTATAGAGTAATATGAATGCATTTTTAATAAATATCGGAGATGAGCTAACAAAGGGTGAGATATGTAATACCAATGCATCTTATATTGCCCAGAAATTAACTCAGCTAGGTATTGAAGTAAGGTATATTTTAACTTTACCTGATAATTTAGATATATCAAAGAGTATAATAGAGAAAAACATCGATAGAGCAGGAATATATATTTTTACAGGAGGGCTTGGGGGAACAAGAGATGATATAACCAGAAAAATCATTGAAAAATCTATTGGTATTTCTTTGATAGTCTCAAAAGAACATGAGAAAAAATTGGAAAAATGGTACAAAAAGAGGCAAAGAGGATTTACAGATGCAGATCGGTCACAGGCTCTATATCCAGAAGGTGGACGGATTTTGAACAACAATGTTGGCCTTGCTTATGGATTTTATATAGAAACCAATAATAGACATATTTTTTCACTACCTGGTGTACCTTCAGAAATGATGGATATGTTTGATAATGAAGTTTTACCAATATTAAAAGAAAAAAATTTATTTGATAGCGCCTATAATATTGAGTTTTTAAAGTTTTCAGGTATACCAGAGTACACTCTGGATAGAGAGATCAGCAAAATTATGAAAAATTATCCTGATATTAACTACGGAACAAGATCAAATAATGGTATAATAAGAATTCGGCTTGATTCAAAAAAAACAAATCTTGATAAATGTGTTGATGAAATAAAAGAAAAACTGAGTGATAATCTTATTTGCATTGGGAATTATTCTCTGGAAGAGGTGGCAGGCAAATTGTTAAAAGAAAGGGGTTTTACAATAGCAGTTTCAGAGTCATGCACTGCAGGGTATCTTGCCAAAACAATTACAAATGTATCAGGTTCTTCTGATTACTTTATTGGAGGAGTCGTTAGCTACAGCAACCAGGTTAAAAATGAAGTGCTAGGAGTAAAAACATCTACTCTTGAAAAATACGGTGCTGTAAGTAGCCAGACGGCTAAAGAGATGGCAAAGGGTGTAAAAAACAAACTTAAATCCGATATTGGCCTCTCTACGACAGGAATAGCCGGACCAACAGGGGGAACCTCTGATAAACCGGTTGGTACAGTTTATATAGGGTGGGCATTACCAGATGGGCAATATGGGGCAATAAAAAATTATTTTAAAGGTGATAGAGAAACAGTAAGGATTAGAACTGTAAATAATGCGCTTTTTCAACTTATAAAAATCCTGAGAGAGATAGGATGAGAACATTTTTAGCAGTTACAATACCTTTAGAAATCAAAAATAAAATCGAAAAGTTTATTGAAGAGTTTAAGTACGAAACTGATAAAAAGAGAAGTAATGTTAAGTGGGTGAAAATTGAAAATATACATATAACAATTTATTTCTTTGGAAATGTAGGTAATCAGGATTTATCTATTCTTTCAAATAAATTGCCGGAGATTGGTAATACCTATCCACCATTTGAAATTTCAATAAAGGGTGTATCTGCATTTCCAAAACCCGAGAGTCCAAGAGTTATATGGTGTGGTATTATTGATAATTCAAATACATTAAGGAAAACAAATGGGTTTGTAAGAGATATAATCAGAGATAATAATCTGAATGTAGATATTGATAACAGAGAATTTTCTCCTCATTTGACTATTGGAAGAGTCAAAGGCAGATACTGTGATTCTCTTGTTAAAAAGATAATATCTTCAGAGCTAAGAGAGTTTGGCAGTTTTATCATTAATGAACTTGTTCTATTTAGTTCAACCCTGACTAAATATGGGCCAATATATAATGAGATTGAAAGATATTCTTTCGGGAGAAAAGGATAAAATGGGAAAAATTAGCTTTCCTGACAGGGCTATTCTTTTTTGCGGGATACTCTACAATAAAAATTTTGATTTAAAAAAAGTGGAAGAAATATTAGCCAGGTATTTTGGAAAGATAATATTCAGTTCCAGTAAGTTTGAATTTACTGAAACTGACTATTACAATGAAGAGATGGGAGAACCTATATTCAGGATATTTTACGCGATTGATAAACTTATAGAACAAGACAAAATAATAGAGCTTAAGTTATTGAGTAATAAATTAGAGGATGAATACTTTACTATAAACAGCAAAAGGAAGGTTAATATTGACCCCGGATATGTAACAAAAGCAAAAGTGGTATTGCCAACGACAAAAAACTTTCAACACCGAATATACATGGGCAAGGGAATATTTGCTGAAGTTACATTGCGATGGAGAAAGGGGAGTTTTACAGAGTGGGAATGGACATTCAAGGATTACAGAAGAAAAGAATCAATTGAGTTTTTTAATAAATTGAGAGAATATTATAGCAACTTAAAATCGTCTGGAAAAATATGATTGTTTTATGGCAAATAATATTTTAAATTAATGGAAGTTAAAAGAAATAAAAAGATAGGTAATTAAACTTTCGTTTTATACATATAAATAATTGAATTTAACTATTGTTGGATATTCGATTATTTCAATTAAACGTTAAAGGTTGAATTAAAATAAATACCTAAATTTTAATAATTAATATCACAATTGGAGGTTATATGTCAGGACATAGTAAATGGCATTCAATCAGACACAAGAAGGGCGCTCTCGATGCAAAAAGAGGAAAGCTTTTTACAAAATTGATTAAAGAAATTACTGTCGCAGCAAGATTAGGAGGAGGAGATCCAGAATCCAACCCGAGATTGAGAACTGTTATTCAAAAAGCGAAAGAAGCAAATATGCCGAAGGATAACATTGAGAAGGCAATTAAAAAGGGAACTGGTGAGCTTGAAGGATATAATCTTGAAGAGGTTGTTTATGAAGGTTATGGGCCATCGGGCGTGGCAATAATAATCGATGCTATGACGGATAATAAAAACAGAACTACTGCTGAAATCAGGAGCATTTTGTCTAAAAATGGCGGAAATCTTGGAGAGAATGGCTGTGTATCATGGATATTTGAGAATAAAGGCGTAATAACTGTTAGTGCTGATAAGTATGATGAAAATACTGTAATGGAGGTTGCTCTTGATGCAGGAGCGGACGATATTAAGCAGGAAGGTGACGTTTGGGAAATAATTACAGAACCAGAGAATTTGAATGATGTCAGTGAAAGTATTAAGGAAAGAGGAATTGAGGTTCAAATGGCGGATGTAATGAGAATTCCTAAGACGACCGTAAAACTTGATGAAAAAAATGCTGGGAAGGTATTATCCCTGCTTGAGAAATTAGAGGATAATGATGATGTTCAGAAGGTAGCAGCCAACTTTGATATTCCTGATGAAGTTATAGAAAAAATAGGCCAGAAATAGAAATAGGGCTCAAAAGATTTATAAGCCAAGTAAGTTTTAGGATATAATTGTGAGAATCCTCGGTATTGATCCAGGAGTTGCAAATACAGGATATGGAATAATAGATGTTTCCGGAAATGGTAAAGTTTCCATAATTCAATCTGGTATAATTTCAACTTCTTCAAAAGATAATCATGGATTTAGGTTACATAAGATATACAACAGTATTGTTAAAATAATAGAAGAGTTCAAACCTGATGCTATTGCATTGGAAAGTATTTTTTACAGCAGAAATCTAAAATCTTTAGTTGAAGTTAGCGAAGCAATTGGAGTTATTACACTGGCAGCCTATAATGTAGGTATATCCGTAAAGAAATTTACTCCTTTAGAAGTTAAATTAGCTGTTACAGGTTTTGGAAAAGCAAGTAAATCTCAAATTCAGATGATGGTAGGACAGATACTGGGTGTTAATGGATTTGAAACTTCAGATCATATTTCTGATGCTTTGGCAGTAGCGATATGTTATAAAAATGTATACTATGTATAAATTATCTTAATTTATTATCTTTATCAGGGTTTTTTTATGATTTCTCATATTCGAGGGAAGGTATATTCGGTGGAAGAAAATTCATGTATTGTAGATAATAATGGAGTGGGGTATGAGATTTTCTGCAACCGTCGTGACTTAAATCATATCTCAAGTAATAATCTAGATAGTATACATTTATATACTATGCTTATTCATCGTGAAGATAGCATGGAACTTTACGGTTTCTTGAATAAAATTGATCTTTCTCTCTTTAAGCTGTTATTGATTGTTAAGGGAATAGGTCCTAAACAAGCTATTAGAATTTTAAGTGAAGCGAAATCTGACGATATTATTAATTCAATATACAATGAGGATAGCAATTTTTTGAAAGAAATTTCTGGTATTGGTAAAAAGAAGGCAGAACAGATTATCCTTGAGTTAAAGGAAAAAATTAAAAAGAGATATGATCTTCTGGTATCAGAGGGTGAGAGAAAAAGTTTCCAATCAGAAAAGTATCTAGAAGTAGTAAGTGCTCTTGAAAGTCTTGGCTTCACAAAGAAAGAGGTGAGAATGGCAATGGAAAAAATAATGGAAGAATCCTGTGAAGAAATAGAAAATTATGATACCCCCAAATTAATACAAAAGGCACTCAGTCTTATTTCATTGGGAGGTTAAAAGTATAGATTAGGTTAAAAGCATAAATCAATAAGCAGGATCTTAAGATTAGTATAATAAAAAATATAATTTTTATGGAAATTTCTATGGAAGAGGATAGAATAGTATCTCCGAAGAAACTACCTTTAGATAAAGAAGAGACTTCATTAAGACCTAAAAAGTTAAAAGATTTTATAGGTCAGGAAGATTTAAAGAGGCAGATATCTATTTATATTAAAGCTGCTATAAAAAGAAATGAAAACCTTGATCATGTGTTGTTATATGGCCCTCCTGGTTTGGGTAAAACCACGCTTGCAAATATAATTGCAAATGAGCTTGGAGTATCCTTTAAATCTACATCGGCCCCAGCAATAGAGAGGCCTGGAGATCTTGCAGCAATTTTGACATCTTTAAAGCTTAAGGATGTTCTTTTTATAGATGAAATTCATAGATTGAAACCGATTCTTGAAGAAATTCTATATCCAGCTCTGGAAGACTATAACCTGGATATAATTATCGGTCAGGGACCAGGGGCTAAATCTATCAAGCTAAGGCTAAATCAGTTTACACTAATAGGTGCTACAACTAGAGCAGGGCTTCTAAGTTCTCCTCTGAGGGCAAGGTTTGGAATTACCCAGCGTATAGATTTTTATAAGAGTGAGGAACTGTACCAAATTGTTAAAAGATCAGCTTCAATTATGAATATTAAGATCTCTGATGATGCTGCGGAGATTATTGCAGAGAGGTCCAGAGGTACACCAAGGGTTGCAAATAGAATTTTGAGAAGAATAAGGGATATTGCGCAGGTAGAGGGAGAGGGGCATATTGATAGAAAAATAGCCGAAGAAGGTTTAAAAATGTTAATGTTGGACGATTATGGTTTGGGAACAATGGACAGAAGGCTTATAAAAACTATTATTAATAACTATAATGGAGGGCCTGTCGGTGTCGATACTCTTGCTGTTTCTCTTGGTGAGGATAGCCAAACAATAGAGGATATATATGAACCCTATTTGATTCAGCTTGGATTTATAAAAAGAACATCCAAAGGTCGTATGGCTACTAAAAATGCATATAAATACTTTGGGCTATCGTATAAGGATCCAGAGGAGAGAACATTATTTGATATAGATTAATTTAGAATAGGCAAATAAACTTTTAATTAAAATTTATACCAATCAAGCGCCTAATGGCATTGAGATTACTTTAAAATCAGGTTTTATCTTATCGCTTTGATCACGATAATTATATGTTTCAATAAAAAAAGAAGCCTTGAATTAATTAACTTTTACATAAAAAGTTATTTTCAAAGTTATTTTCAAAGTTATTTTCTATGATTGAAAAAAGTCAGGTTAAACATTCTTTAAAGAAAAAAAAATCATTCTTTATACTTTTTCCATTTTCAATAATTGTCCAGCTCTTTTCATTTATTCTATTATTTATTCTATTATTTTTTCTACCAGGGTGTATAACCTATACTCCATACCAAGAAAAGCCCTACAAACCCACCCGTAAAAAGGAAAAGCAAGAGCCTAAAATCCGACTACTCTTATTTAACAATAGAACTATATACCATATTTTTACTGAGTCCGAGGATATAGTCATTGAAACATCTAATAAAATGGATGGAAATATACAACATTACTCTAACAGTGTAGGAAAATCTGAGGGTTTAGAGGTAAGGATAAAAGGAAATAATGTGTTAATACAAAACAAATACTATCCTCTTCCCTGCAGAATTAAAAATCTTAGAAAATTTAAAATAGGAAGTCTTAATTTATATGGAGATTTGGTTCTATATAGGGATTCTCTTGTTCTTGAGATGCCAATTGAACGGTATGTTGAAGGTGTTATAGCCTCAGAAGTAGGAACTAGCTGGCCAATAGAGGCCCTTAAAGCACAGGCCGTAGTTTCAAGAACTTATGCAGTATATAGTATATTACATAGCAAAAATAGTCACTATGATCTGGGAACAAGTGAGCTTCATCAGAAGTATGAGTTGAAGGAATCTATAGATAGTGTTAAAAAAGCTGTAGATGCAACAAGAGGCATTATTATTTACTATCATTCAGAACCAATTCAAGCATTCTACCATTCTTGTTCAGGAGGAATAACTGAATCGGGAGGAAATGTCTTTTCGAAAGATTTGCCTTATCTCAAAAGTATTAGAGACCCCTATTCAAGAAAGTGCCCGGATAAGTATTGGAAACTAGAGCTAACCTCAGATGAAATTCTTAGAAGCCTTGGAGATATTAAACCAGCCAGTTTTAACAACAAGGAAATTACAGATATCCAGATTGGGGCAAAGACATCCTCGGGACGAGTAAAGTTTTTTATTCTCAGATTTGGAAGGGAGAAGGTTAAAATAAGAGGGAATGCTTTTAGATTGGCCATGGGGGCTAAGAGTTTTAAAAGCCTGCTTATCATCCGTATAATCAAAAAGCAGAGGGAGAATAATAAAATCACCTATGAATTTATTGGGAAGGGGTATGGACATGGGGTTGGGATGAGCCAATGGGGAGCAAAAAATATGGCCATGCAAGGGTTTTCATACACAAGTATTATTAAGTTCTATTACAGAGGTGTAAACTTGGATAACTATAATAAACTTCATATTGTTGGAAGTTAGCTCTATGACATACTCTTTGGACGATTTTAACATCAAAATACCTGAAGAATTGATAGCGCAGTATCCTTCGGAAAGAAGGGAGGATTCACGTCTGCTGATTCTTGACCTCCCCAAAAATAGGATTGTCGATGAGAGCTTCTATAATATTGAGAAATATTTAAAGGATACAGACTGCATTGTTTATAATGATGCAAGAGTAATACACGCAAGGCTCTTCGGTAAAAAAGAGGATACTGGTGCAAAAATTGAGATTTTACTTACGAGAAAAATAGATGGATATTTATGGCATGCACTTGTTAGGCCTTATAAGAGGGTTAAAGCAGGAACTGTTATAAAAATCGATAACAACTTTAAACTGAATGTACTTGGAAAACTGGGAGATGGAGTATGTCTGCTACATTTTTCAAGTCCAATAGGTTTTAAAGATTTGGAGAAGATTGGAGAAATACCGTTACCGAAGTACATAAAAAGAAAGCCTATTCCAATGTTGGATGAAAAAAGGTATCAGACAGTATTTTCTCGAAAATACGGGGCTGTAGCGTCACCAACTGCAGGGCTTCATTTTACTGAGGAGATAGTAGAAAGATTGCAAAGGAGGGGTATAATATTTGTTCCTGTAACTCTCTATGTGGATTGGGGTACCTTTAAACCTGTTAGAGAGAAGGATTACAGAAAACATAAAATACATAGTGAGTTTTATGAGATAAATGAAAAAAGCGCATTGGTTATAAATAAATGTATTGATAATGGCCGTAGAATAATATGTGTTGGAACTACATCGGTAAGAGCATTAGAATCATCTATAAATGATAAAGGGAAAGTGGTTCCAGTTACAGGTGAAACCAGGCTTTATATTTATCCCGGATATCGATTTAAAGTTGTTGACGCATTAATAACGAACTTTCATATGCCCGATTCAACCTTAATTTTACTGGTTGCAGCATTTGCTGGAAAGAAAAAAATAGAGGAAGCATACAATCATGCAATTAAAAATAGATACAGATTCTTTAGCTACGGTGATGCAATGTTTATCATCAAGCATAATAGCTGAGTATAACTACAGGGGATACTATGTTTGAGTTTAAGCTAATAGGTGAAGATTCAAAATACGGTGCAAGAGCAGGCATTATTATCGTAAACGGCATTGAAATTAAAACACCTGTTTTTATGCCAGTGGGTACCTATGCGGCAGTTAAAACTGTTTCACCCCACGAGCTATACGATATAGATATAAATATTATTCTGGGAAACGCTTATCATCTATATTTGAGACCCGGTGTTGAGATAATAGAAAAGATGGGTGGTATACACAGATTTACCGGATGGAAACGTGCATTTTTAACAGATTCAGGAGGTTTCCAGATATTTAGCCTTGCACAATTCAGAAAAATAAGCAGGGAGGGTGCCGAATTCAAATCTCATATTGATGGATCAAAGCATTTCCTGACTCCTGAAAGTGTAATCAATATTGAACACAAGATAGGAGCGGATATAATAATGCCCCTTGATGTCTGCACAACTATCCCGATAGATTATAAAATAGCTGAAAATGCATTAACAACAACTATTGAATGGGCCAGAAGATCTAAAAAAGAATGGGAGAGTTTGAATACTCATACAAACCTGTTTGGGATTATACAGGGCAATATTTATAAGGAACTCAGAAAGCGAGCGGTTGAAGAAATTGTGCAAATGGATTTTTCAGGATATTCAGTTGGGGGACTTTCAGTGGGCGAAGAAAGGGCAGTTATGTACGATTTAACTAATTTTGTTACATCTCTTCTTCCCAAACACAAACCAAGGTATTTAATGGGAGTTGGTGCCCCTGGTGATATTCTTGAATCTGTTATTAGAGGAATAGATATGTTTGATTCGGTTATGCCAACAAGAAATGCAAGAAATGCATCTGTTTTCATACCCGGAGGAACGTTATCTATAAAGAACAGTGGCTTTAAAGATGATAGCCAGCCAATTCAAGAGGGCTGTGAATGCTACAGCTGTAGGAACTTTTCAAGAGCTTATATAAGACATCTATTCAATACCAGGGAAATCCTTGGGTACAGGTTAACAACAATTCACAACTTATTTTATATGGCAAAATTTATGGAAAAACTAAGAAACTCAATTATAAGTGATAATGTTGAAGATTTTAAAAAATCATATTATGATGGTTTAATTTAAAGATCGATGCAAATAAAAATAGATGGACAATTAACTAAAAACTATAAACTTTTAAGTACAGTCGGGGAGTTAGGATTCTCCTGTTCATTTCTGCTTTATATACCTCAATATCCCTGAGGAATTTTAGGTATGAACCTTAAGTTGGATGTAGAATCAGAATGGTATAGGATCTTCTATGAAGTAAAAATTTACTATAATAAAGGAATCTATTTTTAGTGCTTCAGAATAACATGCGAAATGTAGCTATTATTGCCCATGCTGATCACGGTTAAACTACATTGGTAGATAAGCTTTCAGAAGACAAAAAAGCTTACAGATGTACAAGCTGCCAGATCTGATAGGGCTATTAAAGTTGCTCCTGCCCATAAAATGAGCCTTGAGGAATGCCCGGAATTTATTCAAAACGATGAGCCCGTCGAAGTAACCCCTAAATCAATTTGTATGAGGAAAATTGAATTGGATAAATTAGAAAGAAAACGTATTAATATAACGTATTAATATGATGAAGGCATAATTTTATTTTGACTGAACTTGTGTGGTTTACTGCAATAAAATCACTTTTTTTGTTTTACCTCTTTTCCAAGAACCTGAAAATTAAAATCAAGGTTAAGGATATTATTCCATTTTGGATTCTTGTATGCAAGGTTTAAGTATCTTGTATCATCCCAGTTTCCTATCTGGTTTCCCTCAACAGAAAACCAATTGAATATGCAGTTTCCAGTAGAGCGCAGTGCCAGCCAGTATTTTCCTGGTTTTAATGTAGAGTTAACTTTTTTACTAATTGGAAAGGAAAGCCAGGGATTATCCACCATCATATAACGGACTCTTTCGGAGCTTATATTATAGCTTCTGAAGATTCTTTTCCCAGGATTGTTATTTTTATCTTCTCGGACTTCTACATATATTTTCCCTGAATCTGAAAATTTAATGGCAGGGATTCTAATCTCAGTTATTCTTACGGGCTTCTCAATTTTAAAAGCCTGGGCATAGATCTTTTTACCCGTTGCAACAAGATCTATTCGATTTTTTATATAGGGATTTTCACTCACTTTAACTATGTTAGTCTTGGGTGAATTTTTCTTGTTGTTTTGTTCTTTTTTTTCATGTTTTAGTCCTTCAATACTCATATCAGGCTGATTGTTATTCTGAACAAAATTTGGAACAGAGCAACTTACAGCCAGAACCTTATCGGTGTCAATTTTCTGGTTGTTGTAGGAAAGTTTTGATATGTTTGATTTAATATCATATATAAACTCTTTTAATTCTACCAATTTTCCAGTTTCAACAGACCATCTCTCTTTTACATAATCGGAATCCGGACCAACGCCCATTTTGACAATATGGGAAGGTAAAGATAGGTAATATCCATGCGGATCAAAGGACAACCATCCTGCATCGGGGAAGTAAACTTCAACCCAGTATCTTTCATTGTTTGGAAAATCCAATATAATTCTATCCGTATCGGACTTGAAAGATATTTCCTTTTCAAAGGATACGCCATAGGCCACTCTTGCAGGAATACCTATGCCTTTCAGCATTGAAACCATTAAATTGCATATACCTTCTTCTGTGCCTTTCCTGTTTTTAAGCACTGAGAGTGCATCATTCTTTTCATCTTTATTGGAGAAGCTTGTAAGTAATATGTTATTGTTAATCCAGAGAGCAATATTATAAACTACGTCCATTTCTCTGTTTAAATTGTATGCAAGTGCCCTTGAAACATAGTTTATAAGATACTCGTTTGCTGGAGTTAATGGTGTTGGCTCTAGATAAATATTTTCAGTAGCATCTGTTTCTATTGGATACGGTGCATTAGTATCAACTGATGTAAACTGTGATTGTATTTTCGCTCTGAATTGCAGATCAATCTGAACAATTCTAATTTCTTTATTCCAGTAGCAGTGAATTATACTGTTTCCGTATTTATCTTTTTCAACCTTTATATCCGTTGGATAGGGTGTAAAGGTCTTCCTTACTCCGTATATTGTCTGGGTAATTAATCCCTCAGGTATGGATTGCGGAACAAATATTGAAACCTTAAGACCCTTTGTTTTTGTATATGTGGAAAATCTCGATGTCAAATATGCAGTAACATAACTTTTTGATTCTCCATTAATAAAAAATATATCGGGAAAACCCGTTGTTTCTACAAAAATCAGAAGTAAAGTTATTACTGCAACAAATAATATTTTTTTTCCGAACTTTTTTACAATTTTCATAAATTTATCCGAGAATATTATTGATATTTTGAGTTGAAAATTAATATCAATATGTTTTAAAATCAATAGAAATGAAAACTCTTAAAATATTAGGTTTTATATTTTCACCATTATTACTGGAGGGGACCATTCTACTCATATTTTTTTTGAAAAATTGTTTAACTGAAAGCCTGATTATAATTCTGGTGATTATTGGTGTAACTCTTGTTATAATTAATTTTGTTATTGTAGTAATCAAAATTACTTGACAGTGAGTTTTTTTATTTTTGTTTCATTTTTTAAAATTATAACTCCAATTTTATTCTAAGGTTTATAAAGATTGAGATTTTTCCGTACAACTAAAATATTAATATTAGAAGGGTTTTATGATGGTAAATCCTTTAAAATTCAGGTTTAAAATGAAAAATATTGAAAATAAAGAAGCTTTATTTTTTACAATGCTAATTTTAATCCTTTTTTTATTTTTTTTTATACAAAACTATGCACTCTCTGATGAATCAAAAATTAAAGAAATTAGAGGATTCCCCCAATCAGCCACAACTGTTAACGATAATGTTAATTATTTTAATCTGGTAAATAACACAGAAAAGTTAAATGAAGTACCCAACGGAGAATACAGAGAAAAATCGGAAATTAATATTGAAAGAATTTCTAAGAATAAGTCTGAAAATTCTGGGGGAACATCCAAAAATAGCAGTGGAATCTCAATTCCTGAGATAAAAATTGTTGTTGATAAAAAAGAAATCTATCACTACCAAATTCAAAATGTTTATATATATGATTATGGTAAACTAATAGTATCCAATTTTCACATGAAAGTTTATCATAGAGATAGCTTAGCACCATCACTGGGAATGATACTGGATATTCCATTTCTTAAAATAAAAAATAAACCAGTTCTAAGAGCTTTATACCTTCCAAGCTGGAATGCTGATGACGGGCTGTATAGAATTAAACTGTTCTATGGAGGCACAGAGCTCAAGACTCCAAGTATTTTAAGCTTTATCGTTAAGAGAAGAAAACCAAAAGAAATAAAGGACGGATTATCTGTTGTTGATCTTGAAATGAATAAAAATGTTAATGAAAGGATAATAAGAGGTATCTCTGGTAAAATAGAAGGGCCTGAGGGCATTTTAGAGTGGGCAAGTTTTCTGAACGCTGATGCTTTATGGATTTTATCTGGAGAAACCACTTCATTTGCAACAAGAAAACCATTAAAAGGTAGAAAATACTGGGATTCAGGGCCTATAGACAATCTAAAAATACTTGAGAAGTATGCGGAAAAGTACAATATAAAAATAGGGGCCTATATTATTTCATTTTTTGTTCCGGGAAGAAATGGAGTCCCGGATAGATATAAGAGTGGACTTGGGTATAACTCTGAAAAAGACTATCTTTACAGATCCAGACATATTTCCCTGGGATCTGAAAAGAGGATAAATGATTTAATTGACCTTTCAAAACAATTTCAAAATGATCCTTATGTATCATACATAGGATTTGATTTTATAAGAACAGGTAGGGCAGACGGATATGAATTGGTTGATGAGTTTGTTGATGAAATGAATATTAAATTGGATCAGGGATGGGATTCGAGGGATGAAACAGAAAAAATAAAGTGGTTAGCAAGGAAAATTGAAGTTAACAGGGATCCAATAATCATTGAGAAGTGGAGGTGGTGGAGAGCACACAAAGTAGCATTAATTATAAAAAAAATCATAAAAGAAGCCAAAATAACAAAACCTGTGTGGGTCTATACCCTTGGATGGGAACATGGTAAAGAACACGGGCAGGATCCTGTTATGTTTTTTGATGCAGGCGTTGATATTGATGCAGTAATGCTTTATGAAGCAAACCATAATCAGTATAAAAAAATGATGGCCCAATGGCAGGAGTATATATCTTCAAAACAGGGCAATATAATTATTGGAAATTGTGTTGATTATAAATTATTGGATTCAGACACATTAACACCACCCCAGGAGTTATACCGCCGAAATGTTATAGGTGCGAATCAATTGTTTAAGGATGGGCCAGCCAAAGGGATTTTTTTTCATGATATATACAGATTACTATGGGGTAGAAAAGGAAACTACAAGAGCTGGCAGTATGCACTCTCATTTGTATCGAGTATTTTCAATATGAGGCAGTCTCTCGGTACTACAGATATACTAACTGATATAATTATTGACAAAAATATTAAAAATAGTGATCAACTATTCGGCTATATATACCTAAAAAACCAGTGTGAGCACTCTCTTGATCTCTGTATTTCATCTTTTCCTTACGGAACAGTGAATTTTCGTCTGGACAATAGCGACAAGATTAATAGGAGCAAAAATGTAAAACTAGATCTTTTTGATATAAAAAGGATTGCTTTCTCAACAGATAAGAGAGATGCATTTCTACAAGTACAAATTACCAATAGGTGTTCTTATTTTTTCCCGCTTCACTAAGGTTACAGGTTAGAACTATGAGAGGAGCTTAACCTTTAATTCATTAACCTGTAGATTTCCAAGGTCTAGACTTAAAGATTTCTTTTTTGTATAACCCTTTTTAAATAGCTGTTTTGAGAAATATCTGATATATTTCATATACTTTCGGTTGTGAAGCTTCCAGAGAAAAAATCCCAATCGGGAAACCACCCAGTATACTATATTATTACGATAGAAATACTTATAGGCATGAAAGAATTTTTTTTGTAATTTTATAGGGGTTATTTTTTTTGGGAGAAACAATATATGGCTTCCATCGTAATAGTTCCAGTCTTTCACAAATATTCTATCTTTTTTAATAAGCTCATCGTACAACCTTGTTCCTGGGATTGGGAAAAGGATGGAGTACTGGGCAGTGCTTGTTTTAGATTGTTTGCTGAATTTGATTGTCTCTTCGATAGTTTCTTCAGTATCACTATCTGCACCCATTATAAACATAGAATGCACATAAAAACCATAATCAAGAAGCGTTTTTATCCCTGTTTTTACATCTTCTACACTCTCATTTTTATTAAAATCCTCCAGAGCTTTCGGGTTTATTGATTCAACACCAATAAAAAGAGTAGTACATTTGGCCCTTTTTAGAAGATCAAGCATCTCTTTATCCTTTGCAACCTCAATTCTGAATTGACTTGACCAGGTAAAATCAAGGTTAGCTCTAACCAACTTTTCAAGAAATACCTTTGTTTTTGATGGTATAGCTGCGAAGTTATCATCATAGAAGAAGGCTTTTCTGAATCCCTCATTGTACCTTTTGAGAACCTCTTCCATTACGAGATCAGAATCTTTCACCTTATAACGTCGACCAAACATCCTTGTGACTGAACAAAATTTGCAGTCATAAGGACATCCACGAGAGGCCATTATTGGGGCAACCTTCATATTGATCTTTCCGTTTCTAAACTTGAAACCTTCCATCATTGATAGATCAAGGATTGGAATATCATTGATATCAACATTCCTTGTATCTCTTACTATACTCTCCGTTATATTTCCATCTATAATATCATTTATAACATTTTCAGCCTCTCCTACAACCACCTGATCACCATGCAATAATGCTTCTTCTGGTAAAGCTGATACATGGCTTCCGCCAAATATAACCTTTTTAGATGGAAACTGCCTTTTAACAGCATCTGCAATTTGGTATGCCCTTTTAGCTGTATGGGTAATAGTTGAGAATCCTACAATATCAGCCTCTTTCAAATAAGGGTGAAGCTCATCGTTTTTTTCATTATAGGCAGGTATTATGTTTTCTTTAAATACCTTAACCTCATGTCCGTTCTCTTTTAATATTGATCCTATTATTAGATTACCCAATAGTGGTAATTTTCTCCAAAAGTAGTATGAGTTAAAGAATGGTTTTGGTTCTATTAAGGCTATTTTCATGTCTCTTTTCCTTTCTGTTTTCATTAAGTAGGGTTTTATTTATAAAAAAAACTGCTTATTTACGTAATAATATAATATTTAATTATTATATGAGTCCATTCTAAAAAGGCCTTAAATTGTTATTTTTTATAATTTCTATATAATATTATAATATATAATTGATTATATTATAAAGAGTAACCAATCAGTCTTTTTTAAAAACTGATAAAATGATTTTTAGATTGGACTTATATATCTTTTTTACAAAAGGAAAAATTATCAATTGTTTGAAAGATGAGGGGAAAAATATAAATAGAAGATTTTTAATCTTAATTAATACCTTAATATAACCAGATTATAACTGCAGAAATATTTGGATCAGGGTTAAGTTGATTAATCTACCTCAATTGTTAAGCCTTCTTTCGCATAGGTTAGATTTTTAAATCTTCTTCTATATTTACTCTGCATTTTTCGAAGCTCGGAATCAGTTCTGTTTGGATCATGATGAGTTAGAATAAGGTTTTTAACGTTAGCTTTCTTGGCAACTTCAATTGCCATTTCAGCTATACTGTGACCAAACCCCTGTTTTGGTATAGGAAGGGCGACGTATTCTTCCTTTGTATATTGTGCATCATGAACAAGAATAGTTGCATTTTTTGCAAAGTTTATCAGCTTTGAATTTCCGAACATAAATCCTTCAACATCGGTAGAGAAAACAACAACCCTATCTTTGTAGATTATTTTATATATAAGTACACCATTTGCGGGGTGCGAATAATCATTCATTATTTCGATTTTAAGATTTTCATTATTTTCAGGGACTTTATCATGATACTTGTTGAGAAGTGTAACATCTCCAGTTTTGGAGTTTATAACGATTTCATTAGAATCATTTATTGTATACATCTTTTTCATTGAATTTGTTTGAAAGAAATCAATTGGAAAGTTAGGTGGTGTCATAGATCTTTCCAAAACAAGCTTTAGTTCACTACCAAAGTTTATTGGACCAAAGAGATTTAAAATTGATTTTCCAAAAAATAGGGGTGCAAAAAAAGGTAAACCCTGCGTATGATCATGGTGAAGATGGGTGAATAGAATTATTATATTCAACTGCTTATCAGGGTTTTTACTGCTAAAATGTTCAGATAGCAACTTTTTACCAAGTTCAATAATACCGGTACCTGCATCTATAATTATCCTGGCATTTTCGGCCGAAACCTCTGCACATGTAGTATTTCCCCCAAATTGAATTGTATCTTTTCCAGGAACAGGGTGACTGCCTCTAACTCCCCAGAAAGTAATTTTGAAATCTTCACTCATAATAGATTCCTTTTTTTCGCAATTTTTATACCTTTCTCTGTTATTAAATAATCGACAGCAATGTCATTTTCCTTTACAGGCAAAGAATCTGTTATTAATGCTTCATAGGTTAGTGCGCATACCGGTATTTCAGAATATTTAGAAAGGAACCTATCATAATATCCACCTCCATAACCAAGCCGTTCTCCTTTTTTGGTAAATGCCAAACCAGGAGCTATTATAAGGTCCAATTTACTATAATCTGCCTCCGGGCATTC
>QNBN01000013.1 GCA_003645695.1 Spirochaetota bacterium
GTTTAATGGAAAAGTAGAAATTATTGTATGCAGTGATAGACCTGCCAGAGCAAAAGCTTCAACTATTATTGATGTATCGGATGAAAAAGACTGGAAAATACTAAGACAGGGTGAATTAGAAGTAGAGATGTGATGAGATCCGGCTAAGCAATATCTTTTGTCTATTTTATTAAAAACTCTTTAAGATATATCGATATTTTCCTATTTGATTTATTAAGATATCATACTCAGTACTGTTTTTTAATACTCTTTTTATGTTTTCTCTATCAGAAATTATAAAATGTTTTACAGCTTCTTTTCTGCTAAATCCACCGGCAATTTTTCTTTTTACAATCCTTTTTTTGAGAAAACGAAACCGGGAGTTTATAAAAATTCTTTTGTTATAGTAATTAAAAAGACTATTCCACGGGCTTTCATTTAGAAGCAGGTAGTTCCCCTCAATGATGTAGATTGCACGATTTTTTGAAACTTTAATTCCATTTTTAATTGGATTATGGAGTTTTCTCGAGTATATAGGCCAGAAAAATTCCTCACCCCTGTAAAGTTTATTAAGACAGGTTATATAGTAATCTGTATTGTATGTCTCGGGAGCCCCTTTTACATCATATAGGGTCACAATTCTATTTTTTAAATTAACTTTTTGTGATTTTAAATAATCGTTTTCATAGTGAAATCCATCGAGAGGGAGAATTATCGTATCCACATTATAGTCTCTCTTAAACAGATGTGCGAAAAGTTGTGCAATGCTGGATTTGCCACATCCAGGGGGTCCCGCAATAGCAGTGATGTATCTACTATCTTCAAGGTTTACTGATTCATTATATAAGAGATCTGTAATTTTTTTAAAACAAAACTCTATGGACATCTTTGTATAGTAGAGAATAAACTTTAAATTTGAATCCTCTACAGCAATAGATAATCTTTTCCCCATGGTTTTATGTATTTACCAGATTATAAGATATTTAGTATATTATAGTTAAAATTTTGTTATAAGTGCAAAATAAAATGAGAATTACATCTGAAACCCAGGTTATGACCTAAAATCTTGCACGGAGGAAAGGAATGAAGGATAACAGCAAGTTGAAAAGGTTGATTGATGAGTATAGAAGTTCTTTGAAGCCTCCTGAGACAGAGGAGATAGTAAACCAGGTTATAAACAGACCTCTTGCTTTTTTGGTGGCTAAGGGTTTTAAAACACTCAAAAGAAGTCCGAACTTTATCACGCTGTGGTCGATGGTATTTGGGGTTTCTTCCGGTTATTTTTTTTACAGGGGAAGCTATGAGGCATTGATTGTTGCTGCTTTTCTGCTTGAAATGATGATAATATTCGATTGTGCTGATGGCCAGCTTGCAAGAATGACCGGAAAAAGCTCCAAGTTTGGAAAAACTCTTGACGGTCTTGCCGACCTTATGACTCATATATCCATTTTTTATGGAATAGCACTGGGGATTTATGTAAAAACAGGTCATCTTTATCCATTTATTCTGGCAATACTATCCCAGTTAACATTCTATCTGCATATCATTTTTTATGATCATTTTAAAAATGTTTTTATACACGTAACAAGACCAGATTATGTGGATAAGGTTGAAACTCCCGAAGAGTTGAAGGAGAAGATAAAAAAGGATATCGAAAAGTACGGTAAAAATAGCATAAAAGTTTTTATTTCAAAATTATACTACTATTTCTACAGGATAGAGTACTGGGCCGTTTCAATAGGTTACCCATCAAGCATAAGTAATTTTTATGACCTTTTTCCCGATCCCTCTGTAATTGATGAAGGAATCAGAAATCGTTATTATAAAGAGATGAGGGTTTCGGTAAAACTATGGTCTTTTATAGGGGACACAACCCATCTTACGTTTTTTATTATATTTGCGTTGAGTAACCAGATATCTCTGCTATTTCCTTTTATAATCCTTGCTACAAACCTCTATATGGTGATTGTTATAATCTATCAGAGATTTAAATTCAATGAATTAGGCATTGAAAGAAAAGCCTTTATCCAAAGGGAGATTATTTAATCTTCCAAATTTTTAACAATAAGGTCCCCAACCTCTGATGTGCTGTAGCCCATTTTCCCTGCTGACATACTTTTCATCATACCAACTGTTTTGATTATAGCCTTCTCGACTTTTTGTGCAGCTTCTTCCTCTTTTAAGAAATCGAGCATCATCTGAGCTGCAGCAATGGCCGCTATGGGGTTAATCATTCCTTTGCCTGTATATTTTGGAGCAGAGCCTCCTATTGGTTCAAACATTGAAACACCTTCAGGGTTTATGTTTCCGCCTGCTGCAACACCCATCCCTCCCTGGATCATTGCTCCAAGATCTGTAATAATATCTCCGAACATGTTTGTTGTTACAATGACATCGAACCATTCAGGATTTTTAACCATCCACATAGTGGTAGCATCTACATGAGCATAGTCTGTTTTAACATCAGGATAATCCTTTGCTACTTCTGTAAATGTTCTGAACCAGAGATCATGGGCATAGGTAAGAACGTTTGTTTTAGCGCATAGAGTTAATTTTTTTTCTCTGTTTCTTCTGATGGTATAATCGAATGCATATCTAATGCATCGTTCTACCCCTTTTCTGGTATTTACCATTTCCTGAATAGCAACTTCGTCAGGTGTACCTTTTTTAAGGAATCCTCCGCTTCCTATATAGAGCCCCTCTGTATTTTCCCTTACGACAACAAAATCAATATCTTCTGGGTTTTTATTGGCAAGGGGAGTTTCAACATTCGGATAGAGTTTAATCGGCCTTAAATTGATATACTGGTCAAGCTCAAACCTCAACTTTAATAAAATCCCTTTTTCGAGGATACCTGGTTTAACATCAGGATGCCCTATTGCTCCCAGGTATATAGCATTATAGGTTTTTAATTCATCTATGTCTTTATCAGGGATTGTTTCTCCAGTTTTCAGATATCTCTCGCCACCATAATCGTAGTAGGTGAAATCAAAATCTATCTTAAATAACTCCGAAACCTTTTTTAATACCTTAACACCTTCGGCTACAACCTCTGGACCTGTTCCGTCACCTGGGATAACAGCTATCTTATACATTTTTGGCCTCCAACTCCTGTTTTGTTTTATTGATTAAACCCCCAGCATTGATAATTCTCTGCATAAACTCTGGGAAAGGTTCTGCCTTGAACTCTTTACCTGTGGTTTTATCCTTTATAATGCCGCTTTTTAAATCAACCTCTACTATATCTCCTTCATAGATTTCCGATGAGGCCTCGGGAGATTCTAATATTGGTAAGCCAATATTAATCGCATTTCTGTAAAAAATTCTTGCAAATGAAGAAGCAATAACACAAGAGATTCCCGATGCCTTTATTGCAATAGGAGCATGTTCTCTGGAAGAGCCACATCCAAAGTTATGTCCAGCCACCATTATATCTCCTTTTTGGACCTTCTTAGAAAAGTCTTTATCAATGTCCTCCATACAGTGCTGCGCAAGTTCAAGAGGTTCTTGAGTGTTCAAATATCTTGCAGGAATAATGACATCGGTATCTATATTATCTCCATATTTAAAAACTCTACCCTTTAGTACCAATTTATCATTCATTTTTATACCTCATAAAGATTTATTTAAAATAAATTAACTGCTTTATTTAAAACTGGTTTATTCTGGTATATAGACCGCCCATATAATCAGATAAAATGTCTGACCTTATAAAAATCATTCAAGTTCTTCAGGTGATGCTATTCTGCCAAAAACTGCTGATGCCGCTGCAACAGCAGGGGAAGCAAGATAAACTTCACTCTCTTTGTGCCCCATTCTTCCAATAAAGTTTCTGTTTGTTGTTGATATCGCCCGTTCGCCCTTTGCAAGTATACCCATGTGTCCACCAAGGCACGGACCGCAGGTTGGAGTCGATACTGCAGCTCCAGCCTGAATAAAAGTCTCTATTATTCCTTCTTTTAGTGCATCAAGGTATATTTTCTGAGTTGCAGGGAACACCAGGCATCTTATCCCTTTTTTAATCTTTCTACCTTTTAGTATGGAAGCAGCAATTCTTAAATCTTCAAGCCTCCCATTTGTGCAGGAGCCTATTACTACCTGGTCAATTTTGATATCATTAACCCTGGAAATCGGTCTTGTATTTTCGGGTAGATGAGGAAAAGCTACCTGCGGTTCGATATCTTCCAGATTATATTCGATTATTTTATAGTAGTCTGCATCATGGTCAGATTCATAGACGGAATAGCTGTCTTTTCTTCTTCCAGATTTTAAAGCCTCTTCTATGTATTCAGTGGTTTTATTATCTATAGGGAAAATGCCATTTTTGGCGCCAGCTTCTATTGCCATATTTGCAATGGTAAATCTATTATCCATGGAAAGCTCTTTAACTCCATCGCCGGTAAACTCCATGGACATATATCTGGCACCATCAACTCCAATATCCCCAATTATTTTAAGGATAATATCCTTTCCACTTACCCATTTTTTGGGTTTTCCATGTAGGACAAACCTTATTGACTCGGGTACTTTGAACCACGCCTTACCTGTTGCCATAGCGCAGGCAAAATCAGTACTACCAACACCGGTAGAAAAAGCTCCCAATGCTCCATAGGTACATGTATGTGAATCAGCTCCAATTATGAGGTCACCTGGTAGTACAAGACCCTGTTCCGGTAAAAGGGCATGTTCTATACCCATTTCACCTACTTCAAAGTAATTTACTATACCCATCTTTTTTGCAAAATCACGAACCAGTTTAACCTGTTCAGCAGATTTTATATCCTTGTTTGGAGTGAAATGATCCGGAACAAGAGAAATCCTCTCTGTATCCCAGACTTTATCTATTCCGAGCTTTTCAAATTCTCTTATTCCTATCGGGGCGGTAATATCATTAGCCAGGATCATATCGAGCTTTACCTCGATGAGCTGGCCAGGTTTTACACTATCCAGATTTGCATGTTTGGCAAGTATCTTCTCACTTATTGTCATGCCCATGGAATTATCCTCTTATCAATATTCTTCAAGAATTTTTATGCTATTTAATATATTAATCAGTAAGACAAGTTTCAATTATAAAATGAATATTATTAAGTTATTCTCATACATAAAGTATGCCTATCTGATTGGACATATGGTTAGTTATATTAACCGATAATATTATCAGGGACAAATAAAGTGATGATTGAAAAAAGATTAGTTTTAACTTATAAAGCTATCAAAGTATACATTGTATAATACAAAATAGGGGATTATTTAGTAATTTAGTATAATCATTTAGTTGAGATTTTTTATTGACTTTCCATACTAATTGTGTAAACTAATAAACATTGATAAAATACGGAGATAATTCAGGATTTAGGCGAACTTCGAGTTTTTCATAAATAAATCAAAATTACTATGCTTTTGTTAAAGTGATAATTTATAAGAGATAAAATACTATGAAGTACACAGGGAAAAATTCATTTTTAATTCATAATTTACAATTTGCTGGATACATTTAAAAACTCGGTATTCGCAACATTTATAATCTATGTTATTGTTTTTGAATAAAACTACACAGGAGGGGTTGGCAATGAAAAAATTTTTAACCTTTATAGTCGCCATATTATTTGTAGTATTTATGGTAGTTCCATATCTGTATGCTCAGGAACCCAGGATTTATAACGATGGTTCAATAGATTATGCACCGATTACTGCAAGTTTTGTTCTATCAGCAGAGGATAGTGAATCGAACCTAAAAGAAATCCAGTATAGTGTAGATGGCTCCGATTTTTTGATCTATCAGAATCCTATAACCTTTAACTCAGAGGGAAGGCATATAATTGTATATAGGGCTATTGATCAGGCAGATAACATAAGTAGTGAAAAAATCTACTCTGTTATAATAGATTCAACAGCCCCTGATGGTGCTGTTTCTGTTGAGGGCCCTGTATATATTAATGGAAATGATGTTTATATCACATCAGATACTCAGATAATACTTTGGGCAGAGGATAAGCTTTCAGGCGTGGACAGTATATATGTTAGTCTGGATAACTCTGAGTATATGCCATATACTGAGCCGGTTTCTATTAATGAAGAGGGAAAACATACAGCATCAGCATATGCTATGGATAACGTAGGGAATAAAACCGATGTTTACTCACTGATAGGATATGTAGATAACAGTGCTCCTGTAGTTAAAATAAAACAAAGTGAAGATTTTGTGGTTATTAATGGAACAAACTATACCAATAAGAATAATGAGTTTAGCATTGTTGCATCTGACAATCTTTCAGGTGTTAAAAAGATTGAAGTTTCACTTGATGGGAGTCCTTTTGTAGAGTATACAACCCCATTTAAAATCCAATATGCAGGAAAACATGTTATTGAAGCAAAAGCGATTGATAATCTGGGGAATGAATCAACTCCAGTTTCTATTGAATTCTATGTAGATGTTAAACCTCCAGAAACCACTATTGGGGGGAAGGCTGAGTAGCTTTGAATGAAAATTATTTTGATTGATTTTTATTTCCCTAAGCTTTAAAAAATTATTATTCTAACATCATACAGATCGCCCCTGCTGAAGGCAGGGGTGATTTAACTTTTTTCCTCATTTAATTATCATAAACTATTGGTTTGGTTTTATTTATTTAGATAATGGTTTTTTGTATCAGCATTTTCTGCTGTCTTCAATAACGGTATTTAAGTTTTAATTAGAATGCTATAATTCGAGATCATTTAGAAATAATTTTTTATAGTTATAAAGCTAATAGGGAAAGTGGGGTTTTTATAATTACCCAAAGTCTACTTGTCTATTTATTTTAATTGCAGTAGTAAAAATAAAGCTAAAACGGGGATCTAAATATGCTAGAAAAACATGTTCGAAAGATTTATGAGTATGTTAAGTCTCAAAATGAGTGGCGTAATAGAACAATTAATCTAATTGCCTCCGAAAATGTACTATCCCGGACAGTTAGAAAATTGACGGGAAGCGATTTTGCCCATAGGTATGCAGAGGGTCATCCTGGAGAAAGGTACTATCAGGGAACAGACTATATAGATAAAATAGAAACTGATCTTCGAAATGATTTCAAAACTCTATTCAGGTGTTCTCAGGCTGATGTTAGACCGATAAGCGGAACAAATGCAAATGAAGCTGTTTTTTCGAGCTTTTTGAAACCCGGTGATATTGTTATGGTAAATTCAACTCCTGGGGGAGGCCATATAAGTCATCATCTCGCAGGATCAGTCGGAAAGTTTACCAAAAATGTTATAGATTTTCCTCTTTCAAAGGATGGTTTTCATATAGATGTTGCAAAAACGAAGGAATTAATCCATATATGCAGGCCAAAGATGTTAATCTTTGGCAGGAGTCTTTTCCTTTTTCCTGAACCAGTTGAGGAATTGAAGGATATATGTAATGAGTACAAAATTAAGATTATTTACGATGCTGCTCATGTACTTGGTTTGATAGCGGCAGGAAAGTTTCAGGATCCTATAGGAGAAGGTGCATTTATTGTAACCGGAAGTACTCATAAAACTTTCTTTGGTACCCAAAGGGGGGTTATACTTAGCAATATGGGCAATAACGAATGGCAAAAGGTTGACAAAGGGGCATTCCCCGGCTCATCCAGCAACCATCATCTTGATACACTCGTTGGTCTTGCAGTTGCCACTCAGGAGGTTATATCTTTTGGCAAAGCATATGCTGAACAAACCATTAAAAATGCGAAGGTTCTTGCTAAATCTCTTAAGCACCAGGGCTTTAATGTTCTTGGCGAGGAGTTTGATTATACTGAATCACATCAAGTTGCTGTTGATGTTAAGGAGTTTGGTGGAGGAAAGATGGTGGCAAGCCTTTTAAAGGAAAATGATATTATACTGAATATGAATATTCTTCCCCATGAACCTCTGAGAAATGTTACCAATCCCGACGGAATTAGAATTGGGGTTCAGGAGATGACCAGGGTCGGGATGAAAGAAGATGAGATGGAGAGAATAGCCGCTTTAATGAAAGAATGTCTTGTGGATGGCAAAGAAGTAAGGGGAGAGGTAAATAAATTCCGGCAAGAGTATACAGAGGTTAAATATTCTTTTGATGAACTTTTGGCTGACCTTAAATCTCCGAATCTATTGTAAAATAAAATATAACGGATTGTTAATTTTTGAAGTCTAACAAATATACTTGGAGGAACTGTGAAAAGGGTATTGGTTGCAAACGATGATGGAATATTTGCCCCAGGAATAAGGATTCTCAAAGAAGAATTAGCAAAAAACTTCGATGTATACACGATAGCTCCCGATAGAGAGAGAAGTGCATCAGGCTATTCTATCTCACTTGATAATCCTATAAGGGTGAAGGAGATCGAAGAGGGGAGAACCTTTGCTATTGACGGTACGCCGGTTGATGCTGTTTATATAGCTCTTCATGGAGCTATGAAAGCAGATATAGATATTGTTGTAAGCGGGATTAATAAGGGATTAAACGTAGGAACAGATGTTTTTTACTCAGGTACTGTTTCCTCTGCATTTCAGGCTGTTCTTTTTAATAAACCGGGGATTGCTGTTTCAATAGATATTGCCGGGAAGGATATACATTACGAGACAGCTGCGATGATAGCTTCCAGGCTTTTAGAAAATATAGATGATATTTTAACTGAACCCGGAATAGTACTGAATGTAAATGTTCCAAATGTGTCTATTGGGGAAATTAAAGGTATAGATGTAACAACTCTTGGAAGAAGAATATATAGAGATAGAATAATTGAAAGGGTTGATCCAAAGAACAATAAGTACTATTGGATAGACGGAATTCATGTAAAGGATGTATACCGTGAAGGAACCGATGTTACTTCAATTTTAAATAAGAGAGTATCTCTAACACCTCTGCGATTGGATATAACAGATTATAATTATGTTGATAAGATGAAGCAAAAAAATTATGATAAAATTATAGAAAATATTTTAAGTAAAATATAGGGTTATGATAAAAATAGATCTTTAATATTTAAAGGGATTGTCGCGGAATCCTTTGGATCCCTCGCGATGACATGTATGAGAAACGTCATTGCAAACGGAGCGAGGCAATCTCTCGTTGTACCGGGATGGCTAAGTGGGATCACAGATTTAAAGGCCTAATTACACGATGACAGAGTGGGGATAATATCATTTCGAGTCTTGATTTTATCAGGACGAGAAATCTTTATTTTTTATAAATGATAAATTTTAATACTTTTCCTGTTAGGTAAGAGTTTTACTGCGCACTGATCAGTCCAAAATAATGAAAACGCATATTTTTAAGATAAACTTTTCGTATAAACACGTAAATAAGAGATTTCTGGAATTTCTAATTTTTTAACCATTAAACTCTGAATGGGTTTATTATGAATGTTAATGATCTATTGGAAGAAGGTCGAAGAAGTTTAAAAACTAAAAACTACTTTACAGCCCTCGATTACTTCAAACAGGCTTATGAGATTGAGACCGATAATCCTGAAGTTCATTACTATCTGGGCATTACCTATGGAAGGATGCGGAGATATGAAAAATCTATAGAACATCTTGAATTGGTGTTGAAGTCGGAACTTGCATTTATACATAAAATACACGTAAAGATGATCCTTGGATACATCTATACAATACAGGAAAAGTATGATAGAGCATTAGAGCTTTTTATGAGTGTTGTCAAGAGTGGGATTGAAACTGCACAGGCATATGCAGCCATTGGTTATATAATGCACAAAAAAGGGGAAGTAAAAGAGGCCATAATGAACCTTTACAGAGCTATTGAAATTGATCCAAAGAACGCAAATGCCCATAATTCATTGGGGTTTATTCTGGCAGAAGAAAATATAAATCTCGATGAAGCCCTTGAAGAGTGTAGAAAGGCGGTAGATTTAGACCCTGATAACCCTGCCTATCTGGACAGCCTTGGTTGGGTCTACTATAAGATGGGGAAGCTTCCTCATGCAAAGAGCTATATTGCCAGGGCATTAAAGCATGCTCCGGAGAATGAGGAAATAAAAAAACATCTAGAAACAATCATCAATAGCTAATAAAAAATTAAATGGACTTGTTCTATAAACAGGTTTTTGTACTTTCAATCAAAATAAAGAAATATAATTTATTTTCAGATATAACATACTGAAGTATTCTATTGATCGAGGTGGTAATATCCTTAATATAATGAATTACGGATTTCCGCTCTGATAAATCAAGGTTAGATATAACATCCCACTACTTTTTAGAGCTAACTGACTAAATAATTTATTGAACCTTCCCTTTTACAATGGCTTTTGGATTTGTTAGATATATGATAGCAGGCAGTACAAAAATCACTCCAATCAAGCAGCCTAACATAGTAACAGTAATAAGAAGTCCAAAGTACAAAATGGGTTTAAAACTTGAAAATAGAAGAACAGAAAATCCGGCAACTAAGGTTAGTGATGTAAAGAAAATAGGTATTCCGGAGTTTACCAGGGCAATCCGTAGCCTTTCATCGAGGGGTAACGTTCGTTTTGTTTTTGTAAAACGGATTAAATAGTGGATACTGTTGTCAACTCCCAATCCAACAGCTATGCTGGCAATCATAGATGTCAGAAAATCAAGATTAATGTCAAAGTAGCTCATTGCACCAAAGTTTAAGAATAGACCAAATATTATAGGTATTAATCCGAAAAGGCCGTATGCGAACGATTTGAATGTATAAGATATAATTAAGAAAACTATAAAAACACTAATTCCAATACTTAGAAGTTGTGACTTTACAAGGTAGTCTATTAGTGATACAAATATAATATCTATTCCCGATCTTTCCACCTTAATACCCTTAAATGGGTGGTCCTTTATAAATTGATCCAGCTCTTTGAGAAAATGTTTAAACTGAGGCACAGTTATGTCGGGTTTGTCAACACCAGCGGTTCTTATTACAATATTAGCTTTTTTATAATCGGGAGTAATTACATTACCGAGACTTTTTGTAAACTTTGACATTTTAAACATGAGAAAAATTTTTAAAAGGTCGGCATTGTTATCAGGTAGCTTATAATATTCTGGATTGTTTTTATTCATTAATTGATTGGCCCTTTTAATATAGTCAACAATGGATAAAGTAGGGCCAAATAAATTCTTACTCTTAATCCACTCTTCGTATGTATCGATATATCTCAATGTATCCAATGTTTTGAATGTTAACGGTGATTTTTCGTCTATTTCGAAGGTAATGTTTATTGTTGATGTTCCACCAAAGGTGGATTTGATAAATCTCTGTGTTTTTAATATTTCGGAGTTTTTCTTAAAAAACCTCTGCCAGCTTGTATCAACTCTAATATTTTTTATACCAAATACAGACCAGATACCAATGGCTATTGCGATTCCTAGAATAATGTATCTTCTCCTGATTATAAATCTGCCAAGTTTATCAAATGCCAGACTCATTTTACTACCTTCGGTAGAGGCCTGTATTTTTCTTTTCGGTTTTTTTATGACACATAAAATTGAAGGCAAAAAGGTAAGGCTTAGGGTCATAGAAAATAATACCCCGACTAATACAAATACACCCAGCTCCCTCATAGGTTTTATTTTATTTATGGAAAGGGCAGCAAAACCAGCAATAGTGGTAAGAGCAGCCAGTATAATTGTTTTACCTATATGTATTATTGATTTTTCTACATTCCTTTTTTTGTGAGAATCAATATAGATGTCCTTGTAGTACTGATTTAAAAAATGTATACTATAAGAACTACTTATTACAAGAATAAGAGTTGGGAGCATTACTCCAATCAATGTTATTGTCTTACCAAAAATCCCCATGAGACCCAATGTCCAGATTATACTGCTTATCATAATGCTTATTGGTAGAATAATGCCCCTTGCAGATCGAAAGTTTATATAAAGGACCAGAATAACCAGTACAATAATAGGGATGACCAGCCTTACAATATCCCTCTTCATATAATCTTTAACCCAGCTTTCAATAATGGGTCTTCCTGTCATATAGAACTTTTCAGGGCCTTCATATTTTTTTATAATTTTAAGAAGTTTATCCCTGATATACTGACCGCTCTTTTCATTCTTGAGCTTGATAAAAATTGCTAAGGCTTCTCCATTTTCAGAAACAACAACATTTTTAAGGATAGGCTCTGAAAGTACCTCATTCTTGAACTCTTCGATCTTTTCTTTTGATTCAGGAATCTTACCACCAGGAAGAGTTTGTTTTATAACTACCATCCCAAATATATACTTAAAGACTGTAGCGTTTAATGGATCTATTACCTCCTCTACCTCAGGCAATTTTTTAATAGCATCAGAAACTTTTTTTATTTTTGTAAGAGTAGAAAGGGAGTATGCATTATCTGACTTGACACTAATCATTATATATGTCGATGATCCAAATATTTTCAGATTTCTTTTTAGTGCCTGAAGTTCTTTATTGTTTTCAGGTGCAAGGCTTACTAGATTAGAGTTAATCTTAATATTTTTGGCAAAATACATGAAGATAAATGTGGTTAACAACGAAAGAACAATTATTGGGATTCGATATCTAACTACAAAATGAGCAAACTTTTTAAGCATGAATATGACTCGGTCTTTTTTTTCAATATAAACAAAGGTTTTAATTATGTCAACAATGAGTAAACAGGTTTTTATGAATTAATTTTATAATAGTTCAATCTATTTCTCAAATTGGAAAAAGGATGATTTAAGATATACAATCGGATTATGACCCTGTTTTAAGGCCTGAGCTATAAATATTGAAACTTTCAGATGTCTATTGTTTTCCCCTGAGATTATAATTGAACTTCCTGTACCTAATGATGGAAAGTATTTAACAGATGAGTACATTGGGAGTTTATCCTGTACGATACATTGATTATAGAATAGATATAGATCAAATATGCTGGTTTTAATATAGTAATTTTTGAGAATTTTTTTCTTTATCTCCTTATTTAGAGTGATCCTTCTGTGAATAGTGGAGGAAGCAGAGATATATCTGAAGGCATTAATCGATTTTTCCGGGTATCCTTTAAGAGTATCGAATCCACCAAGAGTATAAAAACTTGCGAGTGTATTTTCCCAAACTTTTATAGGGAAACCCATATTAATTCCCTGCTCAATATACCAGTTTTTTGTAATTTCTGGCGTAAGTAAGAAGTTCTCATTATGGTCGATACTTACAGGATTATTAAATTTATTTCGATGTTTAAAATTAAACGATGTTTTATAATAAAGCCCTTTAAACATAAGCTTTGATTTTGGAAGCACAACTCTCATTGAATTGTATTCAGCTCCAAACTGCGTGGTAAGATCAACCCCATTTTCAATTATCGTTGCCGTAGAAAGATCTCCCCTGAAAATATCATCATAATTTAAGGATGTATATAGGATGAAATTTTTTGTTATCCTATATTCTAATCCACCTTCCATGGTTCTGTTTCTGGTAATAAACTTATCTGTTGGAACTAGTTGAATATAATCGTTCACAATGGATGGTTTGACGTAGCTTTCAAAATCAATAGAATCCGAAAAGGAAATGTAAGGGTTTAAGTATTTTAAAGGATATTCGAAAGAGATCTTTCCTGAGAGTTCGTTAGCTAAAAAATTGTAATTGAAGTTAAAAATAATATTGAGATTGTTAAATCTATGTTTGAAGTGTTCTGAAAAGCTTCCGGTAGGGAACGTTATTTCAGTTTGAGGATTTATTTTTGCAATAATGTTTGAAACTTTTATATCTATTTTTGTAGGATTGTCTGCTGTTGAGATCTCAGTTGAAGTTGAACATGTGTCCTTAGAAGATGAGCTATTTTCAGAAGAAGTATCTTTTGTGGTTTTATCCTCTGTTACTGCTTCTGCTTCGGATGTTGTACTATTGTTCTGACCCAAATTGCTGTTACTGCTAGTTTCTGCATATGTAAGAATTATAGAGCAAGCTGTAAAGATTATTAGAAATAATATTATTTTTGTCATATTTTTCTTACCTTCTTAATATTAATAATTTATATTAAGCTAAATATCCAGTTATGAGTGTTTATGGTTTTGTAGAGATCGGTAATAATAAATGATACTATCATTTTTGTTTGACTATTTTTAAGCTGTTTTAATTAAAGAAATATAGCTATTGCTTTTTATTTTTACAAAGGAATAATAAGTTCCTATGGTTTTAAACCTCAGACAAAATACCTTTATTAATTTTACTTTAGGCAAAACGGAATTTCTAGAATTTAAAAACAAAAAAATGGGTTAGGAGGATTATAAATGGGGTTTGCTGTTATTAGATGCAGAAAATGTGGTGCAAAAAATAGAGTAAATCTAAACATGATAAATAGCAGACCGAAATGTGGAAAGTGTGGTGAAAAATTGTTTATCCCGAATAGTGCGATGGAGATTAACGAAGCACAATTTGACGAGGAGGTACTGAAGGAAACTATACCTACTGTAGTTGATTTTTGGGCTCCCTGGTGTGGACCTTGCAGAATGGTAAGCCCGATTCTTGAAGAGATTGCGAAAAATTATTCTGGAAGGATTAAAGTAATTAAAATAAATACTGATGAGAATCCCAATATTGCAACTCGGTTTGGTATTCAAGGGATTCCTACCATAATACTTTTTAGAAATGGTCATGAAGTTGACAGGTTGATTGGTGCTGTTCCCAGGGATCATATAGAAAAATTTTTAGGATTAAAATGATTGGGTATAAAATACTGGATCTCTTTTTATGAAGGGATAATATAGCTGTTATAGCTATTAATGTAGAAAGGGGGCCTTTATGTCAGAGCTGATTAGATTTGGAGTATCTATGGACAAAAACCTGCTTGATAATTTTGATCACTTCATACAGGAGCACGGATTTCATAATCGCAGTGAAGCAATCAGGGATTTAATCAGGGAGAAGCTTGCTCTGGAAAAAGGTGTAAGTACCCACATGGTGATAGGAACAGTTACAATAGTTTATAATCACCACATTAGAAATCTTACCGAAAGGTTAACGGATATTCAGCATAACTATCAAAAGAATATACTTTTTTCAAACCATATCCATATTACCCATGAGTACTGTATGGAGGTAATAGTTGTGGTCGGTGAAGAAAGAAAATTAAGAGAGTTCACAAATAAGATAGGAGGCCAAAAAGGAGTAATGATGGCTCTTCCATCATTTCTTGCGCTTGAATTAGAGGGGATAGATCTTAAAGATTTAGAAATGGGAGACAGGCATCATCATTAGGATGAGAACTGCAACATTGACAGCTGGCGTAAATGCTAATGAAAATAAAATGTCGACAGTTGTTTTGAGCCTTATTCATAATTAAAAGTATATTAGGAACAATTATGGTTTTCCTAAAGGCCTCTAATATATTGAACACTATCTATAATGAATTTATCGTTTTCACCAAAATATTTACGGTTTCCAGAACCTCAGGAGTTGGTTCATTACCAATACCAATTGTTTTAGGTTGAATGCCAAGTAGGTAAATCTTTGAATTTGAAGCAGATTCTATTAAATCTCTTATTATATCAAATGATAGGCTGTGGGATAGGATATCACTGCTTTGGATGAAATCCGATGAGAAAATCCTGTAGTTACCTGCTTTCTCATTTAATATAACTGCATCAACAATAAGTATAATATCAGGGTTGAGTTTTATTATATTGCCAACATAATTTTCAAGTCCGCTTTCAGCACAAATTGTTTTAAATTTGGAATTATTAATCCTCTCGATAATCAGGAGGCCTGCAGCATCATCTCCCCTAAGGCGGTTTCCAAGACCAACAATAACAATTTCTTTGCCCTTTAATTTATTGAAAAACTCTTCTAAATCCATATATTACTTCAGTAAATCTTTTATCATTTAAAAATGGAATGATTAAAGTCAGAGAAAAACAATTATTTAGTAGTTAATGTAGTTTCTCTTCGACATCGTGCACAGAGAATTTTTATTCTATCCGACCTTCCTTTATCCTTGTAGGCTTTTAGTATGTTTTCATCGATGATATTAAGTCCTTTTAGATATGACTGGTATAGCGTTGGGCTTGAGAAGGAAAGTTCTCCTATCTTTTCGGCAATCCACTTCAGGTGATCCTTACACGCAATTACAACTCCGCATATTTCACATAGCTGAAGCTCTTTTTCGATGGTTTCATAGGCCTGGCTTCTATCAAAAAATGAAAGTTCCCACTCCTTTGTAAGTTTAATCCCTTCATTATCTGCAATGCAATTGGCTTCGCAGGATCCACAGAAAATACAGGTATCGGTGTAATGAATCATTATTCTCCGCGGAATACCGTCATCAACAATATCTCTATGCGAAATAGCCTCTGCCGGACAGACCTGCTCGCACGCAAGACAACCAACACATTTATCAGGATTAAACTTAGGCTGTCCTCTAAAGCTTGGGTATGGTTCGTGAGGTACGTATGGGAACTTTGATGTATAAGGTTTTGTTAATAAAGATTTAATCGCTTCTAATAATTCCCTGATTTTTGGCAGTTTCATTTTAATCCCATTTCCTTTTTAATTTTATCAGTTTTTTGCTGAGAGAGCTTTATAAGATCATTTCCATTGTAGAGCTTATTACCCTCAGGACTGAAAACGGTTAGTCGTTCAGTACAACAATAGCACGGGTCTATTGAAGCAAGGATTATTGTAGCATCCGCAATGGATTCTCCTATTACGGTTGCCTCACATGTAGGAAGATTCATATATGTGGGGGCTCTTACTTTGTGCCTCGCCGGTCTGTTTGTTCCGTCGCTCCTCACGTAATGGAATGTTTCTCCACGAGGTGCTTCGTGTGTACCAATCCCCTCTCCTGGAGGAATATCCTTGAGCTTTAAATCAATCTCTCCAGGAGGTAAATTTTTTAAGCACTGTTTAATAATTTTTATTGATTCATACATTTCCAGCACTCTAACCACGACTTTTTCAAAAACATCACCCTTGTAAGTAACAATCATATCCCAGTCTACCCTATCATAAGCACCATAAGGATCGTCCTTTCTTACGTCCTTTTCAACCCCTGATGCCCTTGCTGTGGGTCCTACTGCGCAGTAATCGAGTGCATCTTCCTTGGTAAGAATACCGATGCCTTTAAGCCTCTTATGTAAAACAGGATCATCTATAATAGCTTTTCGAAGCCTGTCAAGAGTAGGAACAATCGAATCTATTTTTTTTAATACAAGTGGTATATCATCAGGATTGATATCTCTTCTTATACCACCAGGTTTGAACATTGCATAGTTATTCCTGTTGCCCGATAGTATCTCCATAACATCGAGTATCTCCTCGCGAAGCTTCCAGACCCACATATAGAGTGTATTGTATCCGAGGAAATGTCCCGCAAGCCCAAGCCAAAGGAGATGAGAATGAATCCTTTCTCCTTCTGCTATTACTGTACGTATATATTTTGCACGTTCTGGAACTTCAACAGGAAAGACATCCTCAACAGCCCTGGTATAGGCAAATGGGTGGCTGGTAGAGCAGATACCACATATACGCTCAATTACAAATGTCGCCTGATCAAAACTCTTTCGTTCTGATAGTTTCTCTATACCTCTGTGGTTGTACCCTACATTTACTTCAATATCTAAAACTTTCTCGCCATCTGTAATCAAATTAAAATACTCAGGTTCTTCCTGCAATGGATGATACGGTCCTATGGGTACTCTTGATAAAGCCATTACACACCTCTGTCTCTAATAGCGTTGTTATCCCATTCTTTGTAATCACATCTAAGCGGATATACTCCTTCGGGCCATTTGTCCGAGAGTAAAAGTCTTTTAAGATTGGGATGCCCTTCAAAGTTTATGCCCATCAATTCATACATCTCTCTTTCAATCCAGTTTGATCCCTTGAAGACGGATGTTAAAGATTTAATTGTAGGATTTTCCCTGTCAAGCTTAACCCGTAATGAAATTAAGAGATCTAAGTACTCAAGGGTAAAATGATAAAGAATCTCAATATGTGATCTTGCATCAACAGCCGATGCAACATTAAATCTTGCCTTGAGTTCTTTAAAAATATATGAGGCAATGTTAACGATACTTTCACTTTTAATCTCTATATATACCCTTCTTGGTGATTTGTCATAAAACGAAACAATTTCATCCTTATATCTGTTCTTCAATTCATTGAGAATCTCGTTTCTGTCAGGCATTATTTTTGGTTTTCTCCTTTACTTTTTGGATTAGCTTTACAACCCCTGCTATGATTGCCTCCGGTTTAGGAGGACATCCCGGTATGTATACGTCAACTGGAATCACCTTATCTAATGGCACCGGGCAGTTGTAGCTATGAATAAAAATACCCCTTGAACATGCACACTCACCGATAGCAACTACTACTATTGGCTTTGGTGCCTGCTCATAGAGTTTTTTAACCCTTTCCATTGATTTTCTGTTTCCTGAACCAGTTACGAGAAGAACATCTGCGTGTTTAATACTTGGAGCCAGAACCATTCCAAACCGTTCTATATCAAATCTTGGAGTCAGACAATCCAGCACCTCTATATCACAGTTGTTACAGCTTCCGGTAGAAACATGAAAAACCCATGGAGATTTCAACAGTGCATTAAGCCTTATACTCATTTCCAAGTTCCCCAGATCTTAATTTTTAATCTACAATAATAGCAAAAAATATTATAAATTGATGACCCGGTTTAAAAACGGGCATCCAACATCATAGGTCTAAAAGTGCAAGTACTACCGCTATAATAGATCCTATGGTTATTGGGCCCCAGAAAAATCTCATAGCATGATCGATTCTTACCCTTGGGTTTGTATTTCTTATTACAGTAATTATGACAAGAAATACGATGTATTTTATAATACTGTATAAAATACCAAAGCCAACAAAATTAAATCCACCAAGAAATAGCGTTATAATGAAAAATGGCAAACTAAAGAGTAAAATACTTTTGGTTAATTTATATATTGCAAGGGATACTCCTGAATATTCAATTATTGGACCTGCCATGATTTCTGTTTCTGCTTCAGCTATATCAAAGGGAACAAGTGCAAGTTTCGCCTGTATGCATGGTATTAACATTAAAAGGGCAAGTCCGCCTGAAAAACTCAGAGCAGTAGCACTGTTATTAGTCTGAAAGTTCAAAATTTGAAGTAGCCTTATTGAGTAACCGGATTTTATAATAGGAACCAGTAGGCATAGAATAAAAGGCAGTTCATAGCTTAAAACCAGTTTAATCTCTCTTGAAGCTCCAACTCTCCCCAATGGATTCCCCGATGATACACCGCCGAGAATTATGCTTAAAGATGGGAGAGTAAAGAGGTATAACAAAACAATTATATCTCCGAGGAAAGAAGCCCCGAGTTTAAGCTGATTCATCCAGAGTATTGTTGAGGCTACAGTTGCAGCGGCAAATCCGATTACAGGTGAAATTAGAAACATCCCTTTGGATGCAGTAGCGGGTACGACGGTCTCTTTCCCCAACAGCTTTGTTATATCATAAAAAGGTTGAAAAAATGGAGGGCCTACCCTATACTGAACCCTTGCGGTTACCTTCCTGTCAATCCAGCTTGCAATTAACCCCAGAGCGGTTGTTAAAATAAATCCGAATACTATTAGATAGACAATATACATCATGCTTTCTCTCTCATCCAGTGAGTTGAATGAACTATAAGATTATCTCCTACCAGATAACTGTTTTCAGGTAATTTTTCTTCGGCTTTCTTAAGTGATAATGCCCCGTATGGACAGGTTTTGATACATAGAGGCTCAGCTTTATTGCCCCTTCTGTCCAGACAGTAATCGCATACATTAATAAGATATGGAACATTTTCTGGATATATTGTTCCATATGGACAGGCATGGGAACATGATCTGCAGCTTATACATCGCATATTATGTCTTATCAGCATGTTGTTTTTATCCTTCTGCTGCTCAAGAGCATCTACAGGACATGCATTAACACAGTGTGGCTCTTCACATTTTCGGCAAACAAGGGCATAAGTGGCAAGTTCAATAACCGATCTTATTCCGTTGTTAAATGGATGATAGAAATAGCTGCATTTTATAATACATTCCTTACATTCATGTGAACAGATGTCAAGGTCTATGAAGAGCCTCAGCCTATTATCTATTTTAGGGTTAAGATCTAATCCACCCTGATGTAATTCAACAGTGCTTAATTCCATTATAATCTAGAGCCTCCGTAAAAAATCTTTAATAACATTAATCATGATAAAAATTGAAAAACTTTAGTCCCATATATCTGGATAATTCTTTATCATATCGTACCTAAAAACTGGTCCGTCCTTGCACGTGTAATAGATCCCAAGTCTGCAATGTCCGCATTTGCCTATACCACAGGACATATTTCTCTCCATGGATAGATAGATGTTTTTATCGCGAAATCCCATTTCAAGTAATTTTTTTGTAGCATACTTCATCATAATTGGCGGTCCACATACAATAGCAACCCCATTTGCAAAGTCCATATCCACATCATCCAGTATAGTTGTAACTACACCGACTTTCCAGTCCCATTCACTATCCCCTTCATCTACCGTTAGTTCCAGGTTTATATTGTTTCTTTTTGCCCATTCTTCTATCTCTTTTCTGTAAAGAAAATCCTTAGATGTTTTGCAACCTCCTCTGAAGAACAGCTTTTTGAATTCATCCTCGTGATCAAAAAACTCATACATTAAACTTCTCAGTGGTGCAAATCCACAACCTCCACCTACTATTAAAACCTCTTTCCCTCTAAACTCATCCAATGGATAACCGTTTCCAAATGGGCCTCTCAGACCGATTATGTCGCCTTTCTTTAAGTTATGAATCGCCTCGGTTACCTTTCCCACCTTCATTACCGTTATTTCTAGCATCTCTTTAATGGCCGGCCTTGATGATGGTGTAAAAGGTGCTTCACCAACTCCAGGGATTGTGAGCTCAATAAATTGGCCTGTTTTAAAGTCTATTGGTTCTCCTGGCCTAATTTTTATCGTTTTGATTGTAGAGGTTTCGGTAATTACATCCATTACTTCTGATTTAATCGGCCTGTATGGGTTCTTACTTATGTACATTATCTACCAACCTTTTTAATATCCTTCTGATATCGATTTTACCAGGACAGGCTGAAATGCACCTGCCGCATCCGGTACATGCATAAAAGTTTGCTACTTTTGGAAAATAATCGAACTTTTTTTCGAATCTATTTCTAAGCCTCATCCATAAGAATGGGCGAGGATTGGCACCAGCTGCAATTAGGGCAAAGTCCTTTATAAGACAGGAATCCCAAACCCTTAATCTTGCCATTTTTTCTTCATCCTTCTGATCGTAAAGGAGAAAACAATGACAGGTTGGACATATAGTATTGCATGCTCCACATTCTACGCAGGTTGAAGCTTCATCCTTCCAAGCACTATCCTCATAGTTTTTTTCAATTATACCTGAAAACATCTCCTGGTAGGGTATCTCATGCTGTTTGATATTCTCTTCTACTATTTTTTCTGAAGCTTTACGATTTTTACCCTGCTTTTCTAAATGCTCGGGGCCTATTTTATCAAATAAAGATGAGTAAGCTTTTATTATTTCTTCTCCCCTTGCGGAACCTGTGGCTACTATGAAGTCATTATCTATAGGGGACAGGTTTAGATCGAAGTTTTCTTCGGGGTATGGCTTTATTCCCATGGATAAACAGAAACAGGTATCTATAGGTGATGTACAATCCACAGAGATTATTAGATTACTTTCCCTGTTTTTGATATATGTTGGATCTTTATAATCGTGATTTAAAAAAACGTGATCCTGGACAAGAAATCCTTTAAGATCGCAGGCCTTTACCCCGATTATACAGTAAGGTTTCTCTTCATGCTTCGGTATATCATCTTTAAAATCTTCAGCAACAATCTCTCTTGCCTTAAAGAAAAAGTTCTTTAAAGGTTCGAATGTTCTATACAGAGAAATATATGAAATATTTTCATTTGATAGGTTAGAGGTATCTTCCGTATTATGCTTGATAAAATGAAGTTTATTGCCCTTAAGTTCGGGTAGGTAGATGCTGTAATCTTTACCTAGCCCTGTAACAAGTTTTAAAAAGTTATCACCTCTTAATAAAAGTTTTTCCATCATTAATCAATTATCCTAAAAAATATTTTGAAAAGGCGAACTCCCAATTTTTATAATCAAATAAGAATTGCCTTTGCTGTTACAAAAGTGACCAAACATAATAGAACAAATATTACGAAGTTCACCAGCACGAATGCATCTTTAGTCGTAATTTGCTATTAGCTGTTTGCATTTCAAAAACCTGATTCAATCTAAAAATCAATTAAAAATTTTAAGATGAAAAAACTATGATTATAAAAGCAAAGTAAAATTGAAATACTATTCCAATCAGTGCATATAGCAAAAATTCAGGCCAATACAAAAACATAGAAAGCTAAACTCAACATCTTGGTGAAGTTAAATCATAGGTTTCATAATTTCTGCATACATTTACAGCAAATTATGAAAGATCAATTTATTATCGAGGCATAACCAAGGGTGTGGAAATTAAATACTCTGAAGCAGAGAAGTGAAAATCGTGATATCCTTGCAAATCTTTGGATGCTTAGCCTCGCATCTCAGATTTATGATTAATTTTTATCAATTTTACACCATTTTTTAGTTTGATGTCAAGAAAAAAAACAAATTTTTGCTAAATTTTTCTTGACAAGATATTGGTATTTGGGTAAAATCTTAGGAAAATGGATATTGATTCAATCAATTTAGGAAGAATGATCTTTGATTGAATAATATCGGCTTCTTGCTTTCTCATCTGCTGCTATTGTTTTGCCTATCGAATGCGGTTATTCTGCTCAAAAAATTGCTGCTTAACGTTAAAGTTGAACCTGAAATTATTCATGCTTGTTTAACAAGAAGTCTTTTATAGCTGATATAGAAATAATTTTTCAACTGGTTCAATTAATTCAATTTTTCTAAAAAATGGTGTTATTGCAGGTAAACTGTTATGAATGAATTATTCTATATGATAATTTTGCCGATATGTGCGGGTATTTTTCTATGGCTTATACCCGAAAAAGCCAGGTATGTTAAATCCGTCATTGCACTCATTATTACAGCCTTAAGTTTTTATTTTAGCATTATATTTTTTACTAAGGGGAATCTCACCTATAATGCTATCAAAATTACAGCCTTCAATAACCAGACAATATTAGATTTCTTCGTATTTAGATCGGATAATCTTAGCAGAACGATTTCGCTGTTTATAGGGTTTTTTGGATTTATGTTTTCAATGTATTCGATCCTTTATATAGGGAAAAATTACAGAGATATAAAACACTACTATTCAAACTTTTTATTTACAATAGCTTTTTCCTTTGCGGCAGTTCTCTCAGATAATCTCCTGAGTTTTGTCGCATTCTGGGGTATTCTTGGATATACCCTGTACAGGATGATTGGCACCTCTGATGAGAGGAGTTCTGCTGCAGCCAAAAAAAGTTTTATTCTGATAGGCGCTTCAGATTCTGTAATGATATTCGGGATAGCAATTGTATGGATAATAACACACAGAGTAATGATATCAGAATTATCCATAAAAACAAGTGGAGCTCTTCCAGTATTGGCATATATCTGTCTTTTAATAGCAGCACTAGCGAAGGCAGGCGCTTTTCCACTTCATACATGGATCCCCGACTATACTGAGAACGCCCCTGCATCATCATCGGCAATCTTTCCCGCATCCCTTGATAAATTACTGGGTATATATCTTCTTGCAAGAATATCAATTGATATGTTTGTTTTAAACAAGTGGTTGAACCTTACTCTTTTAATTATTGGAAGCATCACCATAATAGTGGGTGTTTTAATGGCAATGATTCAACACAACTTTAAGAGATTACTGGGCTTTCATGCAGTTTCGCAGGTTGGATATATGGTAACTGGTTTGGGGTTAGGTACACCTATAGGTATTGCTGGTGGATTGTTTCATATGTTTAATAATGCTATGTATAAAAGCGGTCTTTTTCTAACCGCAGGAAGTGTTGAAAAAAGAACTGGAAAATCGGATTTTGAATATGTTGGTGGTCTTGCATCGGTGATGCCTGTAACATTTATTTCTGCACTTGTGTTTTCCTTTTCAATCTCTGGAATACCACCATTCAATGGTTTTGCTTCGAAATGGCTAATATATCAGGCAATAATTGATTTTGGTAAGGGCAGTGGTCCGGCCAATTCTGTATGGCCTGTGTGGCTGATATTTGCGATATTTGGTTCGGCTTTGACCCTTGCCAGTTTTATAAAGTTTATCTCCGGTATATATCTCGGAAGGAAAAAACCCTCTTTAGGCTCAATAAAAGAGGTAAATGTACTGATGTGGCTACCACAGGTTTTAATATCAATTGGATGTATTGGTTTTGGAATTTTTGCTACAAATATTATTATTCCAGAGTTTATAAAGCCACTTTCAGGAAGTTTTCAGTATACAGGAATATGGAAGGCTAATCTTGTAACCGGGCTCATAATAGTTTCTATTGTGCTTGGGCTAATAATCTACTTAATAGGGAATCTGAAAAACGTAAGGACAGCCTCAGCATTTATTGGTGGTGAGGATGTGGAGGAAAGTTTAGATTACAAGGTTACTGACTTTTACAAAACGATAAGCGAGGCAAAAGTATTTAATGTGTTCTATAAAAAAGCTGAAAGGGGGCGTTTTGATATCTATGATAATTCAAAAGGTGTAATCCTTAAGTTGAATAAAGTTTTTAGCGTATGCCATAGCGGATTGCTGCCGCTGTATACCCTTTGGGTAATAGCAGGAATGTTAATACTTATGTGGATATTATTGCTTTAGTTTATACGGGAGAAGTATAAATATGGAGATTATCCTTATTGTGTTGATTGTGCTTATGATTGGAGGTGCAATTTTTTCTCTTGAGGTAAAGGACCTACTATCAGCTGTTATAGGTTATGGAATTGTTGGATTTGCGCTGGTGATTTGTTTCTTGCTACTTCAAGCTCCTGATCTTGCACTTGTCCAGATTGTGATAGAGACAATAACCCTTATTATTATGATAGCTGTAATACTTAATACAACAAGGGCAGATATCAAGATATCCTATGATAAAAAGGCAATACCTTATATTGTTAGCGGGCTCATATTTTTAGCTTTCTTTTTATACTTTTTCAATCAAGCAGCTTCTTCTTTAAGTGTGTTTGGAAACCATTTATTAAGAATGTCGGAGGTATATGTAAAAAAGGGAGCAGTGCAAACAGGAAGTGCGAATCTGGTAACGGCTGTAATTTTTGATTACAGAGGATATGATACCCTTGGTGAAGCGACTGTTCTATTTACAGCGGTAATGGGCATTTTGACTGTGCTGAGACTAAAAGGTAAAAAGGGAGAATAGTGAAAAGCTATAAGTATAGATTGAGTTTTGATATAAGCAATTGTGATATGGTTTTGCTCTTTCAAATAAAGCGTAAAAATATAGTACGTTTTCGAATATAGCCAAATAAATATTCTTTTGAATAAAGTAATTAGATCTTTAATAATTAATAAATTAAAGATCTTTTGCATTAATAAATATTGATAAATCAAGCTTGAAATTGCAGATCTCCATCTTTCTGGAGTGGACTTAATTTATTTGTAAATGACTAAAGTGCGGATGAAAAATATGAAAGGGATGACAATAATAATCAAGAAAGTAGCTCAAATACTCTGTGGGATAATCTTTTTGTACGGAATATACATAATTCTTCATGGGCATCTTACACCCGGGGGTGGATTTGCAGGCGGGGCTATAATAGCGGGTGCTTTTATTCTTCTGGTGATTGCTTTCGGAAGTGAATCACCATATTTGAAGAGGAGTGAATCAAACACATCGATAGTTGAGAGCGGAGCTATTTTAGCGTTTCTTATTATAGCTGTTTTAGGTTTGTCTATAGCGGGGTATGGGATATTTTTTAAGAACTTTTTACCTAAGGGGAAGGTTGGTAATTTATTAAGTGCCGGATTGCTTCCTGTATACAATATAGTTGTAGGTATTGAAGTAGCAGCAGCACTTTTTACAATATTTCTTGCTCTTATTATCTATAGAGAAGAGGTTTCGAAATGACTGTGTATATACTATGTATACTGCTGTTTCTTGTAGGGTTGTATGGTGTCATAACAAAGAGGAATTTGATAAAAATTATTATAGGAATCTCGATTATGGAGTACAGTGTTAATCTATTCTTAATTCTTGTTGGTTATGTGAAGGGAGGAACAGCACCAATTCTCTCGAAAGGCTTAAAAAATAATATATTTGTAGATCCATTGCCACAGGCAATGGTATTAACGGCAATAGTAATTGGTCTTGCCACAACGGCACTTTTGCTTGCTGTAGCAATAAGAATTTACAAGAAATATGGAACTTTTGATATTAGAGAGATAAAAAAATTAAAGGGTTAATCTATGGAGATATTTGTTCCTCTTTATGTTGCCATTCCACTGGGA
>QNBN01000014.1 GCA_003645695.1 Spirochaetota bacterium
CACCTGACTTTTTTCAGTGCCATATAGCTCACCATGAACTTCTGCCCATTCAAGGAAATCCCCTTTTTTTATTTTTTCTTCAAACTCATCCCTTAATATAAAAAAATAATCTATTCCATTTATTTCACCCTTGCGCTGTTTTCTTGTTGTATAAGAAACCGAAAACTTCATATCGTCCCTAATCTGAAGTAATCTTTTATATATTGATGTTTTACCACTTCCAGAAGGTGCTGTTATAACTACAAGAAGACCTCTTTTATTCGACATTTCTCACCTGTTCTTTAATCTTTTCTAATGATGCTTTAACATTTACCACCTCTTTTGATATCTCATAATCAGGAACTTTTGAACCGATTGTATTAATTTCTCTATTAATTTCTTGAGCGATAAAATCCAGAGTTCTTCCTACCGGCTCATTTAAAACTATTAACCCTTTCATCTTCCTGATGTGCTCCTTTATTCTGCTTATCTCTTCATTAATATCAATTTTATTTGCATATATTCCTACTTCCATCATTAGTCTTGCTTCATCCATCTGTGAATCTATTAGTTCTTCTATTTTCTTTCTGAGTTGATTCTTAAAATTCCCAATAACCAATGGATATCTCTCTTCTATTACTTTCAGGGAAGCTACCATATCATCAATGCAATTTTCAATATTTATTCTTGTTGCTTTACCTTCTATCAGTTTTTCATTCATTAACTTATGTATTAATTCCTTAAAAATATTTTCAATAACTTCAATAGGAATAGCCTTTACGGCAGAGTTATTCTCATAGGTGTTTAAATAGTTCTTTAGAGAGATTATGTCAGATATAGTGAATTCAATGTGATTATCAATCGATTTTTCCGCTTCTTTTATTATCTCATAGTAGTATTCGACCATTTCCTTTACTCTGGATATTTCAAGACTCTTTTCCGCATCAATTCTAAGGTAAATATCTACCTTCCCTCTGGATATTTTTTCCTTAACAATCTTTCTTAATAGATATTCAGCCGATTCAAAACCATAGGGCAGATGAAATCGAAGTTCAAGATATTTGTTGTTCAGGGATTTTATCTCCATAACAATATTATAATTTTCATATTGAGTTTTTGTTTCAGCATATCCTGTCATACTATACACTTTCTATCTCCTGAGAGGTTTGATTAGTAAAAATATCATTAACAACACTCACTTTGCTAAAAGTTCATCCTTATTAATATTTAATATAAAAGGCATTTAAAGATTCCGGCTCTACAGCCTGTACAACAAATAAGCAAAGTAAGGCCTTTATTATTATCCAAAGTATACATAAATATTCGGTAAATTGTAATATGTATAATACCTCAAATCAAAAAAAATCTTGACTCACCCTTTAGACGATAATATATTCATCGCGTGTAGGGCCGCTAGCTCAGTAGGTAGAGCAACGCCCTTTTAAGGCGTGGGTCGAAGGTTCGATTCCTTCGCGGCTCAGATGTCTCCTTCGTCTAGTGGTTAGGACACCGGGTTTTCATCCCGGCAACAGGGGTTCGACTCCCCTAGGAGATGCTTTTCCTTACAGAACCCCCCGTTTCACCTCCTTTTCGGGGGGTTCTTCCTTTTAAAACCCAATATTTGCAAAATTATATATTAAAATAAAAATTTTGCAACACTATTTTTAATAAAAAAAACCAATAATTATTGATTCTATACTTCATTATATTACATCAAGGAAAACACCCAATTTAAAGTTGATGCTTTTTTATATTTACCAAATAAAACCTTAAATCAATCAAACCAGAGATGCCGATAATATTCTTGATAGGTCTAACTATAACCCTTAAATATTGGGATTTTTCTCATTTTTGTACAAAAATAGAGGCTAATTAATATCAAATGGTATAAAAATAGAAAATTAAAAATAGGCAAGTACACTTTCAATAATAATAAAAGACTGGGTTTGCCTATTCGTTTTATACTGATAAAAAATCAGATTTAAATATCCTTGAATATTTTGGTATTATAATTAATCATAAATTATGGTACAAAAAACTGTAATTTTAATGAATAAAACCTTATACGTGTTATAATTTATTATGGAAACAATAAAGTGATAATTAAGGGGCCCTTTATGAAAAAAGGCATAAAATCTACTATTATTTTTACTTTATTAATTTTTGGTATTCTTCTTATTGTCATTTCGTGCAAACCAATTAACATATTTTCACCTTTGGTAGACCCATCTAAAATGGGAAATGAGGCAAAACTTGATGCAGGTTATAATGCCCTTGCAAGTGGAAACTACGATGATGCAATCGATTACTTCACCTCCGTTATCAATAGTGGTTCCGAAAGCGAAAAAGCTGACGCTTATCTCGGAAGGGCTTCTGCATACCTGCACTCAGCAGCACCAAATCTTGATGATGTTGTTTCAGATTTAGTCAGCGGTAACGTTTCTGCAGATGACACAGGGGATATAATAGATCAGGTCGTTGGCGATAATGAATTCGATGATTTTTTTGAAAGTGTTCAGAATGCTGCAAACGACTACAACAGTGCAGTAGGGGAATCCACATCCGGAATAGACGCTGGAGTCTTGCTTGAAGCTTATCAGACCAATATGATGGCAGCTACCGGTGTTGGTGCTCAGACTATTGCTGATGCTTACAATGATAGCCCGTGGGGGACATCATCAACAAATCCTATAGTTGGTTCAACAACTTATAATGATGAATTAGACGCCATTCTGGATTCCAGTTCTACTCATCCATTTAATATTTCAACATGGACAATCGACGATGCAAATAACCCAAGTACAAATGGCCTTTATGAATTTATAGTTAATAAAAATAATACTACTGCCCAAAATAGCATGATAAGTTACCTGACAGAGGCTTACAATGATCTTGAACAGCTTAAATCCGATCCACCGGAAGGCATGACAGTCAGCGACTTATCCGATATGCAGAATACTATACTTCAATGGGCAAACTATGGACTTGGTGATAATTCTTTGGGAACACCATCTCCATAACTATAAAATTATCATGGAAGTATATAATTTAGATCTGGCATTATTTATAAACCGGAAAATATTTAAAAGGAACAAATGAAGATGACTCATAAATATTTTTATGACTAAGGATTTATAGTTTCGCTCTTTTGATCCATAAAATACTGGAATGATAAAATAACGGGACGGAGAATAATGATAAAGTTCAAGTTAAGTCAATCTGTAGTTGTATTAATAGTAATTCTTTCTATTGCTACGGCCTCTGTGTTTGGCGCCGATAACTCAGAACCTCAGGCAATGCCTCAAATTCCAATGGTAAGAGCAATGGGAGGAGCTTTCACTGCTGTTTCTAACGATGAATACTCCGTATTTTACAATCCAGCTGGCTACTCGTTGATAGACAAGGAAATAATAACCGCTTTTTCACTTGGCATCAAATCCAATATCGATGATAGTGCCATAAAACTGTATAATGCTATCATTGCCGGGAAAGACATAACATCAGCTTCAAACATCACCACCTATCTCACAAATGTTGCTGTTGCACCTGGAGTGGCCGGTCCGATCTATTTCGGAAGAGTTGGAAATAACTTTGGTTTTGCTTTTTACGATAATACTTCTGTAACCCTTTCTACAAAACAGGGCGCTATATTTCCAACAGCTAATTTGCTTGCCTATGGAGATGTTGGTTTCGTTGGTGGTTATGCATTTAAGCTCCCGTTCTACAAAAAAATATCCCTTGGTTTAAACCTGAAGACTCTGCTTCGTATTAAATCTCAGCTAGATGGCACTGTTATTTCCGTGATCGATTCTGTCTCAAATCTATCATCATTTCCAGTCGCTAAATCAATTGGTTTTGGTGCTGATATAGGCATTCTTTATAAACCAATTTACTGGATGTCTATTGGAGTAGCTGGTAAAGATTTTTTTGGCACCCATTTTTCAAATTGGGAAATTCTTACAAAATCCACGGAAAGCTTTCCAACCAGCTATATAAAACCCAGAATACCTATAGGAATTGCAGTATACCCACTAGCAACCTTTGGAGAAACTTCACTGATATACAGTATGCTTTTTTCTCTGGAATACTCAGATTTGCTCGATTACAGTTCTTTTTTATCAAATATCAAAATGGGGGTTTCATTTAATACCTTAAAAATAATAACTATAAGAGGCGGATTTAATGGGGGGTATCCGTCCTTAGGTATAGGCTTTAAACTTAAGTTTTTTAATATTAACCTGGCCTACTTTGTTGATGAGCTCGGCGCATATCCCGGTGCCAATCCTGTCCAAAACTTGATGTTCGAATTAGGAATAAAATGGTAATAAATGCGGTAACACTCACCCTATTTGTCCACATTTCTAAGTTTTATGGTAAGTATCATCACATTTTAATCATTATCTGAATAGTAGTAGTTTGGGGGCTGTTTTGTTATTTGTACATCGTGAACATGGCTTTCCTTCAATGCGGAGAAGCTGATCCTGATAAACTTTGCCTTTTCTTTGAGCTCTTTCAAGTTCTTGGCTCCCACATACCCCATACCTGATCTTATTCCTCCAACAAGCTGGAATACTATATCCCTTACACTTCCCTTGTAAGGAACCAGGCCCTCCACTCCCTCCGGCACAAACTTACCCTGACCTTCCTGAAAATACCTGTCGGAAGAACCTTCCTTCATTGCACCTTCCGATCCCATACCTCTGTATTCTTTAAAAGCCCTACCCTGATAAATGACCTTTTCACCAGGACTCTCATCAGTCCCGGCAAAGAGGCTTCCAATCATAACTGCATCCGCACCAGCAGCAAGGGCTTTTACAATATCTCCCGAATACCTTATACCCCCATCAGCAATTAATGGTATCCCCTTCTTCTTCGTTACTTCATAGCACTCCATCAAAGCAGTTAATTGGGGAACACCAACCCCTGCAACAATTCTTGTTGTACATATAGAACCTGGCCCAATTCCCACCTTTACAACATCTGAGCCTGCCTCTATCAGGGCTTCAACCCCTTCCTTTGTAGCTACATTACCTGCAACCAGCATTAAATCTTTGTGTTTATCTCTTAATTTCTTAACCGCATTTAAAACTCTCCTGGTGTGACCATGAGCTGTATCAATTACTATTGCATCAGCCTTAACAGATCTTAAAGCTTCAACCCTTTCATAAAGATCACTACCAGGCCCAACAGCAGCAGCAACGATTAAGCGCTTCTTTTCATCCAGGGCTGAATTAGGGAATTCAATTGCTTTCTGGATATCCTTAATAGTAATTAGGCCAATCAGCCTGTTATTCCTATCAACTATTGGCAGTTTTTCAATTTTATGCCTCTGCAAAACAGCTTTTGCCTCTTCAAGGGTAGTACCTTCGGATGCAGTAATCAATTTCTCCTTCGTCATTAGCTTGCTTACAGGTTGGTCATAATCTGTAATAAATCTAAGATCCCTATTTGTTAAAATCCCTACTAATTTCCCATTTTTGGTAATTGGGATACCAGATATTCTGAAGTTCCTCATTATTTCAACAGCTTTAGATACAGAAGCATCAGGCGGCAGAGTAATCGGGTCAATAATCATCCCACTTTGAGACCTTTTTACCTTTTCCACCTCCGAGGCCTGCCTATCGATTGAAAAATTTCTATGAATTACAGCAAATCCTCCCTCCCTTGCCAGAGCAATGCCCATTCTATATCCGGAAACAGTATCCATTGCAGCCGCTATCAGTGGTATATTTAATGAGAGCTTTTTAAGCTTTACCTTTAAATCCACGTCTCCAGGAACCACCTCTGAATATTGAGGCTCCAACAGTACATCATCAAAAGTGAAACCTATCTTATTTTCTTCCACGATATATTCTTCCTGTATATTTTTTTATATGATAAAGATTATACTAATTTAAATAACCTGGGTCAATTCAAGATTATGCAATTTTATGACGAATAGTCTAATACAAGAGAAAAATCTACTTAAGCGATAAAATAATGAAGAAAGTTTTAATAATCATATCAGTAATTGTTGCTTTAATGAATGTAATTAAACCAGAGGGTTCTGTAAATGCCAGAAAACTTTTCTACGCTGAGGAGTTTTACCTATATGTGATGAATTTATACTATGACAATCCGAATCTATTGAGGAATATCAGGTTTATGCAATGGGCACTTAAAGCACCATTTGATGATCCGGTAAGAAGTCTGGCAAAAATAACAAATGAGTGTGAATTCAAAAGATATAAGCTTCTTTTTAAGTTCCACGTAACATTGTTAATAGTCGATAGTTATTTACAGCTTGCAGATCGATTTGATAAAGAGCACCTATACTTTTTTAACTACAGATATGCAAAGGATATAAAGGAGAGCTTTGAACTATCTAAGTTTTTTTATAATAGAGCACTTATATACTGGAACGAAGCAAAAAAATACATTCCATCAATTAATGAGATCCCATGCAGGATAAATCTTGATAAATGGGAGGATGAGTTTTACATGGTTAAAAAAGGCAATTTAAATCTTGAACCCATAATAAAAGATCGAATGAAACTGCTTGATAAAAGAATAGCCATTCTGACCAATTATATTAGCAATAATAGTACAAGCCAAAATCTCAATTAAGTTTTTATCTTTTAAAAAACGGCTTTATATGCAAAGATTTCTTCCTGAGTTTGAAAATAAAAATTTTAAATAATATATGAAGTTAATTTTTATAATAGAAAGACTAAAGATCAATACTATAAAGAAATTGAAGAACAAATAAAAAAACAACATCCCTATGAAACACCGGAAATTATAGCGGTATCTATTGGTATGGGAAGCGATGAATATTTAAACTGGCTTGATAACTCCCTTAAAGATTAGGGACTTAAAGTTTAGCATAATTCCAATAAGAACCATAACTGTTTCTTTAATATTTATTAAGCACAGGGATTAGATTATCAGGCAAGCAATCTTTTAATCAAAGTTTATAACATCGGTGCTGTCTATTTAAAAATCTTTTATTAAAAGGGTTGAATCCAGCCATTAATAAGGCCGAGTTTTTCCATAAGCTCTGTTGCCCATTTATACTCAGATATTGTTAATCTTCTTGATAGTTCTGCAATCTCTGGGGCCTTATAAGCAGGAAAATACTGGCTCATAATACTTATGTAGATAGTTCTGGACAATCCGGCAATAAACTTTAAAACCTCGTCCGTACCGGATATATTCTCAGGTAATACCAGATGCCTTATGATTAATCCTCTTAGGGCAACTCCATTATCATCCACCACCAGGTCTCCTACCTGCCTGTACATTTCAATAACTGCTTTTCTATTTATTTCTACATAGTTTTTCACTCCAGAATATTTGAGAGCATTTATATTGGAACCATATTTCATATCGGGAAGGTATATATCTATTATCCCGTCAAGGATCTTCAATACTTCGATATTTTCATATCCTCCACAGTTATACACGATAGGAATATGTAGACCATCCTCAACCGCTATCTCAAGCGCTTCCACAAACTGTGGCACAACGTGGGTCGGAGTAACCAAGTTAATATTATGAGCACCTTTTCTTTGAAGAAAAAGCATATATTCTGCTAATTTTTTTATTGATATTTCATTTCCATTAACGTATTGACTTATTGGATAGTTCTGGCAGAATAAACATCTTAATGGGCAACCGCTGAAAAATATTGTCCCCGAACCCCTGAAACCCGATATTGGCGGTTCCTCACCATGATGAAGATTGTAACTTGCAACAATTGGCAAGTAGCCAGTTCTACAGATACCTTTTTTTGACGTGAATCTATCAATTCTGCAGTTTCTGGGGCAGACTACACAGGGGTTTAGCATAGATTTAAGTTCTCGGATAATCGGTTTAAAATCCTGTATATTTAGATATGATGGATATCTATTTTTCAGATTTTTGCGTGATTTCATAAATATTAATTTATGATTTAGATTCCAAGATGCTTCTTAATCCTTTTAATATCCTTATACATCTCCTTTAGTTTAGGCTTCAATGCAATAAACTCCATTTCAGCTCTAAAATCTATCGCTGGTATTCCAAGAAGTTTTGAACCTCTTTTTACATGCTTTTCCATAACGCCTGCCTTCGCTCCTATATAAACATTATCCTCAATTTCTATGTGATCCTTTAATCCAACCGCTCCTGCAATAATAACATTATTTCCTATTTTTACACTTCCGGATATTCCACACATAGCACAGATAATAGAGTTATGGCCTATAGTTACATTATGTCCTATATGTACAAGATTATCAATCTTGGTATTTTTACCAATACGTGTATATCCAATTGTAGCTCTATCAACAGTACTGTTAGCACCTATTTCAACACCAGTCTCAATATAAACCCCCCCAATCTGTGGAATTTTCACGTTCATACCATCGATACTGCTGTATCCAAATCCATCACTTCCAATAACAACGCCACTGTGAATTATAACATCACCCTCAATAACTGTATTTGGATATATTTTGACACCAGGATATATTATGCAGTTGTCTCCAATTTTACTCCCATGACCCACAAAACAGTTCTCAGCAATTACTGTATTTTTTCCTATTTCAACATCTTTTTCTATCGTGGTGAAAGAACCTATAGAGGCGGTACCATCAATCTTGCAATTATTTGAAATCACGGTATTTTCAGCAATACCTGGAGTCCTATCTTCATTCTCTGAAAACATCTCAAGCAATTTTATAAAAGCTCTATCCTTGTCTTTATCATCTATTATTATAAAATCAAAATTTTCATTATTTTTAACATCAGGTTCAAAAGTCACAACAACACAGGCAGCACATTTTTTCCCCGATATAAGCTTATAATTTCTTTTGTCCCTTATATATACCACACTATCATCCCCTATATCTTCAGGTGTGGTTATATTATTTATAATTCTATTTTTATTCCCTATTACTACCCCATTTATTCCATTCGCTATCTCACCAATAGTAGGCATTACAATCACCCTCTAAAACATTATTTATTAACATACTATGCTATTTATTTAAATCCATAATGTTATTTTATATGTAATTTTTTCATCAAATCTTCAAGCTGACCATTGTATTTTTTACTAATAAAAACTATATCATACAATGTATTAAATAATGGCATTTGACTTTCAAAATCTATGCTGTACATATTAAATAATTTTTTGGCCAGCTTTAACGAATTATACCCCTCTACCAGTTTATCCTCCTCAAGCATCTCATTATAAGCCAGTTTTGCATTCTCTCCCATCCCTAATCTTCTTCCGTAAAAGCTGTTTCGGCCAGAGGCAACAGTAACATATAAATCTCCAGTACCCGCAAGTTTATAGGCCGTTTCCATTCTCCCTCCAAGAAGTCCACAGGCATAAGCCATTTCTTCAATAGATTGCATAAATAAAGCAGATTTAAAATTATGATATTGATCCTTTAACGGTGAATCCTTGGAGTTATGGTAAACTCCATCACATATACTGATGGCTATCGCATACACATTCTTAAGAGCTGAAGACACCTCAACGCCTACGGTATCATTTGTAGTTGACACCCTATAGTACCCTGTTTCAAAACTTTTAAAAATATTTAAAACGCTTACGTATCTACTACCTATGATTGTAGCAGTAGGAATATATCTTGAAAGCTCCACAGCTTTAACCGGACCTCCTACTGAACCCCAGTAAAATGGTTTATCTATTCCAAACTTTTCCCTGAACTTATATTCAGCATAATCACTTATCCTCAACACCTTACCCTTAAAATTAACAAATCCTTTTGTTAAGGTAACTATGGGGATATTTCCCTCAAGCTGGGTAAGAAGCTTTTCAAAAACAGGGATAAAACCTTCTGAGGAAACTGCTATAACAATGATATCTGCATCAATAAGAGCTTTCCTCATATCATTTGAAAAGAAGAAATCAACATCCTTATTTAATATCTTCTTTAACTTTGAATGCTTCTGCCCTTTTTTACACCTATCTATGATGTTATCATCAAGCCATGTTCCCCACAGGGCAACGGATTTTCCGCTATCTGAAATTGGGAATGTAATTGCGCTCCCCATAAACCCGGCCCCGAGGATCAAAACCCTTTTTATTCTATCTGACATTTTTATCAATTGACTCTGAAAATATCTACAGGATTATTCACATTTTAGAATACTAATAAACCGGGATTACATCAATAGATATATGCATAATAGCTCATTTCTCGCTTTAAAACTATGCACTATTTTATATAATCTAAATTGCTATAATAATTTTAATTGATTTTTATATTAAATTATGCTTACCTTATTGTATTATTAATGTATTTCATCAGAGAATAGTTAGGGTAAAAGAATAACAATTTAAAAATTTTATTGATGATTTCTCTGAATAATAAAATTAGGGTAGCTTAATTATAAGGCTTTTAGGAGGCTATTATGAAAATCGCACTTATCGAGCCAAAACCACCATTCAATGCCTATTTTTTTCTTAAAAAGCTTCCATTGCTCGGACCGTTGTTTCTTGGAACAATGTTAAAAAATGCCGGGCATGAAGTTAAAGTTTTTAAAGAAAATATCTTACCTGTATATAATGAAAATAATGATGAGCTTCACCCATTTATACGTGAAGCAGATGTGATTGGGTTTACAACAATTACACACACTGCAAAAAGGGCATATCAGGTAGCTGATGCAATAAAGAGAAAGTTCCCTGATAAAAAAATCATTTTTGGCGGGAGTCATCCGACCTTCATGTCCGAGGAAGCCCTTCAACATGCAGATCAGGTTGTAATAGGAGAAGGAGAGTATGTAGCACTCGATGTCTTTGAGGGAAGAAACAACGAGCCTCTTGTACGCGGGCCAAGGGTTGATATCAATGATGTGCCACCGATCGATTTAAAGTTGCTTCAGGGTTACCACTTTAAAAATGATAAGATAAACATGAAGTATGCCCCAATAATGGCATCTCGTGGCTGTCCATACGATTGTGAGTTCTGCTCGGTTACAAGGATGTTCGGCAAAAAGTACAAGGTAAAAGATCCGGATCTTGTTATGGAAGAGGTAATGATGAGGCACAGGGAGGGTTTTCGACATGCATTTTTCTATGACGATAATTTTGCAGCTATTCCGGGAAAGACAAAGGTACTGCTTGAAAAGATGATTCAAGCAAATCTTGGCTGGAGATGGTCAAGCCAGTTCAGGATAGAGGTATGGAAAGATAAGGAGATGCTTGACCTGTTGAAAAGGGCCGGATGCGTAACATTGTTTGTTGGTGTAGAATCGATCAACCAAGAATCATTAGAAGATTTTAATAAACACGAAACCGTAGAGGATGTCAAACGAGGAATTAAAGAACTTCTGGACTACGGGTTCAAAGTACATTCAATGTTTATTCTAGGGGCTGACAGCGATACAGAGGAAACCATAGAAGAAACCATAAGGTTCAGTAAATCTTCCGGTTCAAGCACAGCTCAATTCTCCATTCTATTTCCAATCCCGGGAACAAGGCTCTACGACAATATGAGAAAGGCAAATCGAATATTTATAAACGACTGGGACTATTTCGATGGTAGTCATTCTGTGATACTACCTAAGAATATTACACCACTAGAACTACAAAAAAAGTTCATTCATGGTTATAAATACTTCTATAATAATACAATTCTAAGATGGTTAATGTCCAGAGTCGGGTTCTTTCTGTGGAAGCTTACAAGCAGAAAATATATGAAGTTCTTAAGATATTTCACAAGAAAGCTGAAAAAAGAAGGAGTGGTTGAAGAAGGAGTTTTAACCCTAAAAGGTTTAAAAACAGATTCTCTTCCAAAAACTCTATCCGAGGCACTGAGCAGAAAATAAAAAATTGGGATTAACAAAAAAGCCCCATTACAATTATGGGGCTTTTTTTATAGAAATGTTTAATAAAGTTAAAATTCTCTAAATAGAACTCATGATAGAAATGAATATTTGTAATGTTTATCATTATTCTACTCTATTCTACTTATTGCCAGAATTGTAGAGTAATATAAAGATATTATGTATAAGGAATTTAAAATCGCATTCAATTATAAAAATCAAAAAGATGAAGATAAAAACATCATACTAAAAATTTACAATTTATTATTAGAACAATATGGTCCACAGGGATGGTGGCCTGTTAAAGGAAAATACTTTCCAGATGAAAAGAACAGGGATGAAGAAAACCGGTACGAGATAATAGTCGGAGCAATTCTTACTCAGAATACTGCATGGAAGAATGTTGAAAAAGCTCTTTCAAATCTTAGAGAAGAAGGATTAATAGATCCGGATAGGATAATGAAAATTGACACTAACAAACTTGCTGAACTTATCAGGTCCTCTGGCTACTACAACCAAAAAGCACTTAGGCTTAAGGAGGTAACAGAGAATCTTCTCTTTTATATCAAGACCGGTAAAATTCCCAAAAGGGAAGAGCTTTTAATAATAAGAGGGATTGGACCAGAAACGGCCGATTCAATTTTACTATACGCTTTTCATTACCCAATATTTGTTGTGGATGCCTACACAAGGCGTCTTTTAATTAGAATTGGCCTATGCAAATTCCCATGTAGCTATGATGATGCTCAAAACCTCTTTATGTCTAACCTTCCACGGGATGAAAAACTTTTCAATGAATACCATGCCCTAATAGTAAAACATGGCAAGGATCTATGTAAAAAGAATCCACTTTGCAGTAAATGTATACTAAAGAAAAAAAGCATATGCCCTAAATAGAATTATATTTTTTTCTTTACTTTTGGCATATAGATTGTTATATCTTTAACAAAAGAGAAAAAAAATGGAAACAATTATTGATAAACTTCAAAAAGATTACAGCATTATAGGCCGCAGGGAAGAATTAAAATCATCCCTAATAGCAGCAAGGGCCGGTAAACATATACTATTAGAGGGAGCAGTTGGCGTTGGCAAAACAACCATTGCCCTGGCCGTTGCATCTCATCTTCAAAGAAAGGTAATAAGAATCGATGGAGATGAAAGGTATACAGAGCAGAAATTGGCCGGCTGGTTTGATCCACCGCTTGTACTTTCCAAAGGCTACACCACAGACTCTTTCATATATGGACCACTTGCCTCAGCAATGCTTGACGGGGCAATACTTCTTATCAATGAATTGAATCGTATGCCTGAAGGAACCCAGAACGTACTTTTAACCGCAATGGACGAAAAGATAATATACATCCCAAAGTTCGGTAAGATAGACGCGAAAGATGGGTTTTTGATTATAGCAACACAAAACCCAGAGGAGTACATAGGAACTTCCCAATTGAGTGAAGCTCTCAAAGACAGATTCATCTGTATTACTCTGGATTATCAATCGGAGAACGAAGAAAGGGATATTGTAAGGTTAAGATCAAAGTGTGATGACAATAACATAATCAATGTTGCCGTTAAGGTTACAAGATCAACCAGAGACACCGAGGAGATCAGAAGAGGATCATCCATAAGAGGTGCTATTGATCTTGCAGACCTTTTCTATGAAAGCTTTGGTAAATTCAATGATGACATTGGTAATTGGCTTGAATGTGCAAAACTTTCATTTCTTACAAAAATAGAACTTCAGGATTTTACCCCAAAAAAGTTTGAAGAAACTCTCAAAAAAATCATTACAAAAACTCTGGATGAATATAAAAAGGAAAAAATGCACGGTTTTTCAGGTGAAAGGACCAACTCTCCAAAACAGGAAATAGATATAGAGAGAATCAACTACTTAGAAAAAAAAAAGTAGAACTTGATATTCATGGCCTACTTGATAATCTCACAGTATTTATTAAAGAAAGGCGCTTTGAAGATATTATAACGCTTTTTTATAGAATACCACAATCTCTAAATGATGTTTTAAACGAACAATACATACCTCTTTTGCTGGATATTGTTAAAAATCTAGAAACGGGTATGCTTCAAATAAAACTTCTCTCAATGATTCAGGAACGTGCAGATATCGTCAAAAAGATCGAAATTAGAAAGATGCTTCTGCAAAAGATCACCTATCTTTCTCAGAAGATTGCAGCAGGACCTGCTGGTATTGTAAGATCGATTATAACTCAGTACCGTCCTGGACTTGATGAAATTGATGTGGATCGGACCCTTGAAGAACAGTTAGGGCATAAAGCTCTACAGTACGAAAATATATACTGCCATGAAAAGGTAAAACAGAAAAGTTCCTATGTTCTCATGCTCGATGTTTCAAACTCAATGCACAAAGAAAAAGTAGCTATAGCAACCATTGCAACCGGTGTGTTTTCATACAAGCTCAGAAACGATTATCATGGAGTTTTGACCTTTGCAAAGGATGTAAACATCATAAAAAACCTTGAAGAACCAAATATCTTAACAACACTTGTAGACAGAATGCTTGATATAAAAACAGGCGGATCAACAAACATAAGACTGGCTCTTTTGAAAGGACTTGAAATGCTTCAAAAGAGAAAGGCAACACTTAAAACAGGGATAATAGTAACCGACGGTTGGGCTACTACCGGAGGAGATCCAGTTGAAGTGGCTGCTAAATATGATAGGCTTCATGTTCTCGGAATATCCTTCGGACTCGGTGGTTCTGACCCCATAACAAATGCTAATATGGCAAAAAAAGGAAGAGGAAGATATCTCCACATTCAAAGATTCGATGATTTACCACTGGCAATAACTAAAATTCTTACAAATAAATAAAAAGCCGGTTTTTCACCGGCTTTGTTTTTTTAACTTACTTTCCTATTTTTCGGACTTAACCTCTATGTACTTTGGCTGAGATTCAGGTTCTTTCGGTATTTCAATATTGAGTATCCCATTCTTAAAGCTTGCCTTTATCTTGTCTACATCAGTATTCTCCGGTAAGCTGAAGGATCTACTGAAGCTGTAGCTCTTCCTCTCTTTCCTGATATAACCCTTCTTGCTCTCTTCTTTAGTTTCCTCTTTCTTTGAAGAGAGAGTTAATACATTGTTTTCCACCTTTAGCTCTACATCCTTCTCGGTAAAGCCTGGAAGCTCGACTTCCATAATGTATTTATCCTTCTCCTCTTTGATATCGACAGCAGGAACTTTTACTTCTTCAGTTGCATCTTCAAAAAATCTCTCAATAAACCTATCAAGCCTATCAAGATCAAAAATATCCAGTGCTGTTGGTTTTCTTTTGATGATGTTCATAACCACCACCTCCTTTTATCAGATTTTTTATTACACTAAAATCATTTTTTCTTTTATAAATCATAAAGCAAATTATATGCCAGCGTGATTTTTAAAAATCATTTTTAGTTATTTATATCATGTGGTGTAAATACTTATAGAACTAGTAATTAGAATAATACAATAAATTAAAATACTTTATTATAAAAAATAACAATCAGTGAAGGAAATCTTTAAATCGCATAATGTATCATAATGACATATTGAAAGTGTCATATTGATACACATAAATATATGGATTTTGTTTTTTTATATATTATCTTTTTACTCAAATACTGATTTTTTGATTAATTTATATAAAAATTATCTAAAGGAATTACGGTTAGAACAATTCTATTTCTAATAGGTTTTTGTAGTAGAATTATTCTATAATAATACGAGGTTTTGGATGGAAAAAAGTGTTTTGCAGGATATACTTTTAAAAATTAAAAACAGTGAGCTTGAGATCGATGAAGCATTAAATCTACTCTCTACAAATGGTTATATAGATTTGGGTCATACAAAGTACGATATTGAAAGAGAATCGAGAACAGGTTTCCCGGAAGTAGTCTTTTGCGAGAGAAAGGGTAAAGATGAATTTTTTGATATTGTAAATCATCTAATAAAGGAGAAACATATCTCTCTTCTAACCAGACTAAAATCAGACCAATTTGAGGTGCTGAAAACTAGCTTTAAAGACAAAAAAAACATCAATTTATATGAAAAAGCCAGAATCGCAGTTATAGGAAACCCCTTATCAAAGAGGGGACTTGTATCAATACTAACTGGAGGTACATCCGACATCCCAATTGCAGAGGAGGCTGCCGTTACTTCAGAAACATTTGGATGCAATGTTAAAAGGCACTACGATGTTGGAGTCGCAGGAATACATAGATTATTTAGCTATTGGGAAGAGATAAGAAAATCAAACGTTATTATAGCTGTTGCAGGTATGGAAGGGGCTCTTCCATCTGTTATTGCCGGGCTTTATGGTGGGCCTGTAATAGCCGTACCTACTTCAATAGGTTATGGTACAAACTTTTCGGGGATTGCCCCACTTCTATCAATGCTAAACTCATGCAGCCCAGGTGTTTCTGTTGTAAACATTGACAATGGATTCGGGGCAGGATTTATTGCCAGTAGTATTAACAAAAGAATAGAGGATGCAAGGAAAAATGAATAATCTGTATATTGATCAACATTCTGGTGTGAGCGGAGATATGCTAAATGCTGCTCTGCTAAATATGTTTGATAATTTTAATCTTTTAATGGAAAGGCTAAATCTCTTAAATCTTGATGGATTTAGAATTGAGTATAAATCTGAAAAAAGAAACCACATCAATGGCGGAAGATTTATTGTTCATCGGGATGAAAACCCACGTTCTTCAAGGAATTTAAATAGAAATTTTAATGATATAAAAACTATTATACTTAATTCTAATCTTTCGGAAGATGAAAAAAGGCTCTCTTTAAGGATATTTACACGAATAGCAAAAGCTGAATCGATTGTTCATGGGGTTGATATTGAAAACGTCCATTTCCATGAAGTTGGTGCAATTGATTCAATAATAGATATCGTTGGGTTTTCCATATTATTTCTATCCCTTCATATAAAGAAGGTCTTTGCTTCTCCCTTTTTTTTAGGCAACGGGACAACAACATCCCAACATGGTGAAATCCCTGTTCCTGCACCCGCAACTGTCGAGCTTCTTAAAGGATATCCTGTTTTTGGTACCGATAAAAATAAAGAGCTAACAACTCCAACAGGAGCAGCAATTGTTACATCCATAGCGGATGAATTCGGTGCCTTACCCGGTTCAATAATAAAAAAGGTAGGTACTGGATTTGGAAGCAGATCAGACAGTTTTAATGCTGTGAGAGTTTTTTTATTGGATGAATATAAAGAAATAAGACCTTATAACGAGGAAACAGTTCTCGTTATTGAAACCACCATTGACGATTCCACATCTGAAGAAATTGCATTTTTGCAGGAGTTATTATTTGCAAATGGTGCTCTTGATGTATTTGTAACTCCAGTGGTGATGAAAAAAAGCCGTTCAGGTTTCAATGTAACAGCGGTTTCAGATCCTCAAATGCTTAATAATTTAACAGAAATTATTTTTAAAAACAGCTCTACTTTCGGTATTAGATATGGATATTTTCTGAGAAAATCTATAGAAAGAAAAATCATTAATGTAAACTCCAGATATGGGACTATTCCTGTAAAAATAGGATACTATGATAATAATCGAGTAAAATACTCACCTGAATATGATGTATGCTCTAAAATTTCCAGAGAGACTGGTGTAACATTGAAAGATATTTATGAAGATGCAATTAATATCGCCAGAAAAACTATTGAAAAATAGGTGAATATACTTTTTAGGTAAAAAACCATAATTTAAGTTCCTTTACATGTTTTATATAAGCGCCATTCAAAATTTCTGATTCTATCCCAGGTAATGGCAAATCTTATGATGGTAGAGGAACCGAAATATTACCAAAAGTGTCATTTTGGACCTGAGGCGAAATCTAAAAACGCTTAAAATTCAAATGTTTAAAGAATTCCTGTTTTCAAAAGGATAACAAAATAGGGTTTGTTATATTCTCATATTTAATTTAAAATTCAGACGTGAAAAACCATGATTTCATCGAATTTTATATATGAAAATATAAATGCCTTTGTTCTTGCCGGTGGTAAATCCGTTAGAATGGGAAGGGACAAGGCCTTCCTACGAATTAATGGAAGATTATTTATAGATCTAATTATTGAAGAACTATCCATTTTATTTAAAAATATTTACGTTGTTGGAAAGCAGTACCAACATCCATCCTTAAAGGACTCTACCCTGGATATCGTTAAGAATACAGGCCCTATAGGAGGAATACTAACAGCTCTAACAATGACAGATAGTGAAATTAACTTTTTTACGGGTCTTGATTATCCATTCATTGATTGGAAGGTAATTAAAGCATTTTTAGAAATATCAAAGGATGATAATTTTACTTACCAAGCATATGTTCCCAAGTTAGATGATGGAATTCATCCTCTATTTGCAATTTATAAACGAGATATTTTAGATTCTGTTAAAGAATGCATTTCAAAAAGGGAATATCGAGTCAGGTGCATATATCAAAGTGTAAAAACTAACTACATTAATATTCTTATAAAAACCCCGCAATACTCCGATAATCTAAATGATAGAGATGTTAAAAGATGCTTTTACAACTTAAACTCACTTGAAGATTACAAAAGGATCTTTGAAAGTAAAAAGACATTAAATTTTTAATTCTGAGCAATTTATTTAAAGCTTTTTTAAAAATTGTCGAAATTAATATTGAAAACCAAGTAATCCTAATAATCCAGGGAAGGAATGGAGAAGGACAATGGTACCATCAATTGAACAAAAGGTTGCCATTGACGAATATTTTACTCACAGCAACAAGGATGTTGCAGATAAACAACAAATGGCAGGGCCTGAAGAAAACCAGGATCAAAAGACCGATAAGGTTCAAACCACGGTTGTTTCCAAAGATTTTATTCTGAGTGTACTTTCATTAGCCATTGGGAAACCTTTCTTTTTGGATCCTAATGTTGGCCAGAAAATAGATGTAAAAGTATAAAATCAGCTTAAGAGAAGATAATACTGTCCCCTCAAAAGCTCTCCTCATAATTAGAGTGAGAGCTTTTTTTCTTGTTTTTAACTTATATAGTGATATTATTTTATTTTAATCAAATAGAGGAAAACCACACATGCTTTTTAAAAGAATCTGTTTGTTAATACCAATATTAGTACAGCTTTTACCAATGGTAAACTTACTGGCGGATTCCAGAGTAAGCATAGAATTATTTAAAACAGGGGTTACACATTTTAATAAATCTGAGTATGAAGCTTCCATTGACTTTTTCAAAAAGGCTATCGAGGAAGATCCTAAAAATATTAAAGCCCATTATTTTTTAGGTATGGCATATTTTAAATCAGGATTCGAGGAAAATGCACTAATCGAATTGAACACATTAATCGATAACGGCACAGCAGATGAAATTACAAAAAACCTTGCTAATTATATCTCAAAAAAAAGATTCTTTTTTCAACAGTCCGAAAAATCCAAAGATTACTCGCCAGGATTAAAGATAGAGGAGGGAAATATAGGTAAATATATTGTTTCAAAAACTACCGGAATATGGATTGATGCACAAAATAATATATACATAGCAAGTTTTGGTTCAAAAATTGCGTTAAAACTTTCTCCAAATGGTATTCCATTATTCAACTTTACAAGTCCGAAAATATCTTCAGGAAGATTGTACGATATCGTTGTATCAGATAATGGAATGGTCTATATCTCTGATTTTTCAAATGATTTGGTTTATATTTTTACCAATAGCGGTAAATATCTCGATAGTTTTGGTGGATCAGGTTATCAAAATGGGAAGTTTTATGGCCCTACTTCTTTAACACTGGACAGTGATGGAAATATTTATGTAATCGACAGTGGAAATATACGAATCGAAAAATTCACCCCTGAGGGAAAATTTATTATGGTATTCGGCAGGGAGGGTGATGACGATGGTGAATTTTACCGACCATCCGGGATTGCAGTTGACAGAACAGGAAACATCTATGTATCAGATCACAAAAAGAAAAAGATCTTCATATTCGACAAAGATGGAAATTTTATAAGCACACTTCTGGGAGTGCAATTAAAAAATCCATATGGTCTTTATATTACAAAAAATAATTCCTTACTTATAGGTGATGAGGATCGAATTATAAAATACGATCTTATCCATTCTTCTTATAGGATAATTTCCGATCCTATAAAAACCAGAAGGATTATGGATGTTGTTGCCGACAACCTTGGCGAAATATACCTTTGTAGCTTTGACAAAGTGGTATTATCACAGCTGGTGCCAAAACCGGACAAATATAGAAACTTAAACATTTTAATTGATAATGTAGATGCATCAAGCTATCCTGCAATATCGTATACCATATCGGTATTTGATGCAGATGGAATCCCTATATACGGTCTTGAGGATAAGAACTTCAAACTGAAAATAGGAGGAGGCATTGTCCCAAAGATTGATCTTTCATACAATAAATTGAGAAACTCTAGAAATGAGATTATGTTTTTAGTTGATAAATCCATAACCATGCAAAAGTATGCTCAGGATCTTGAGAATAAAATTTATGATATAGTTTCTAATGTATCCAGCAATGATGAAATGATGGTGATAGGCTATAACTCAAAATCGTGGATAGCCAGTTCTTTTACCCATTCTAAATTGAGAACTCTTGATGCAATTAATGAAGATAAATACGATAACGGAAGATCCTTCGATACCGCTTTCAGAAGGGCAATAGACTACCTGAATCAAAAATTTTATAAAAAATCTTTGATCTATATTACAGATGGAAATCTGGATGATTCATCTTTTTCTAGATATTCCTTTGACAGCTGTCTATCCTATGCAGCAAACAATTATATTCCAGTCTATGTTTTAAACTTTACGGATAATGGGGAAAAGAGATTAAGGTATCTTGCACGAATCACAGGTGGTACATACTACAATATATACCACTCTTCCGATCTTCAGTATCTATATAAGAGGATAAAAAATTATATATTGCCTAACTATTATATTTTCTTTGAGGACCAATACGATCCAAAATTAAAAAACCTATTTATCAAAGCTGAGGCTGAAGTAGAAATAAATGGAAGATATGGCAAGGGTAAACTCGGATTTATCTACCCTTAGATATATTATATATAAAGGTAGGTTAAAAGATTGGGCAATTTGATACCATGTTCTGATGCAGCAAAATTCCCTTTTGGGTGGAAATGCTAAAAGTTAAATAGGCAATTAAATTAATGTTTTATACTTAAAAGTTAGGCCGAATTTTTTGTACCAGCACATTCTGTTGTTTAATAACAATATTTTATGTTTAATTTGTAAGTATATAATGTGTGGGCAAAGTAATATTTTATCACAATTGAAGGTTTATTTGTATATTTATTTTAAGAAACAAAAGGGTAGGTTAATGAATGCTTATGTCATAGCTTAAAGTTCACTCGCCTACCTGGCTATAATATAAATAAAAATGGGTTCCCAAATGGCAGGGTCTTATAGAGAAAAAGAAGTTGACTACCTAATTGATTACGAACTAAAGCCCGCAGGAATAACAGATGAGAAGGTATTAAACGCCATAAGGAAGGTAAGAAGGGAAAAATTTATTCCTGAGTCACTCCGTAACAGAGCATACGGAAACTATCCGCTTCCCATAGGAGAAAATCAAACAATTTCACAACCCTACATTGTTGCCTTGATGACTCAAGCTCTTGAGATAGATAAAAATGACAAGGTGCTTGAGATTGGCACAGGTTCTGGTTACCAGGCAGCAATACTTGCAGAGCTGGCAAGAATTGTATATACTGTTGAGAGAATCCCCTCTTTACTCGATAGGGCAAGAACCAATCTTTACAGCCAGGGGTATGACAACATAATACTTGTTCTCGGGGATGGAACTCAGGGTTTGCCTGAGTATGCACCCTATGATAAGATTATTGTTACGGCAGCAGCTCCAAAAATCCCCGAACCCCTTATAGAGCAACTTAAGGGAGGCGGTAAAATGGTGATACCTGTTGGAGATCGATTCGTCCAGGATTTAAAATTAGTGGAAAAAGCATTGAATGGCAGAATATACCAGAAGTCACTCGGTGGATGCAGATTCGTTCCATTAATTGGAAAGGAAGGTTGGAAGGATTAATCAAAAGGGACAATCTAACATAATGAAAAAGTTTTTCTTCTCTGTAACTCTACTTTTTCTATTTTTTCTTCTCTTTACCTCCATATATCCCCAAAATAATGCTCTTGAATTATTTCAGAGTGGAATAAAACAGGAGCAACAGGGGGACCTTTATTCAGCTCTGTTTACATATCAAAAGGTAATTAAGCTAAACCCTTATTTTGTTGATGCAAAAATTGCTCTTTCAAGGATTTACTATAAATTAAAGGATTACAAGAAATCTGAAAAAATCCTTAAGGAAGCATTAACCCAGGAGCCCAAAAATATTGATGCATTAAATATGCTGGGGAATGTTGAGATAGCATTGAATAATTTTAAGGAAGCAGAAGAAATTTTTACCAGAGCTGTTTCAATAGATCCAACAAACATAGAATCTCAATATGGTTTTGCCAATCTATACCGTCTTGAGGGAAGGTATAAAGAGGCGATCGAGAAATACCAGTACATATTGAAGATCTATCCAAACGATGCAAGATCATACATATACATAGGCGACATTTACATGGAGTTGGGGAAGTTTACGAAAGCGGGTGGATTCTATCGAAACGCAGTTTCCCTTGATAGCCACAGTAGCTTTACTCATTTAAAATTGGCAAAATACTACTACAAAATGGGGAGGCTCAATTCAACCACGAACAAAAAAATTGCGGATAGTTATTTGAATGCTGGTATTGATGAAGCTAATACTACCCTGGAGATTGACCCTGAAAATAGAGATGCATTAGAGACCCTTGGGGATATCTACCTGTTCAAAAAAGGATTTACGGAAGCTCTAAATTACTATCAAAAACTCTTAAAATTAAAACCTGATGATAATCTTCTCTTATATACCATTGGATACTGCTACGAATCTCTCGGTATGCTCGATAAATCAGCGATAAATTACTATAAGGCCCTTACAATTAGAAGGGATGACGAGGTCAATAGGTTCAGGCTTGAGGAAATTATTAGGAAATTGTACAAAACCGATCTAAAAAACAAGTTAAGAAAAGAGCTTTCTGACTACCACTACGATAAAGGCAAATATTTCTTCAATAAGAATTACCTCGAAAAAGCCTTTTTTCAGTTTAAGAGGGCCGTTCAGCTTGAGCCTTTAAATCCCACAAAAAGGCTTTCTTTTGCTGAGGTTTTTAAAATTGAAAAATACTATGAAAGATATCTCTATGAATTAAAAAATATTATAAGAGACACCCTGGATGTGAATACTCAGGACTTGAACGACAGGATTGAAATCCTTGAAAATATAATTTCAAAAGGCTTTCCTGCAAGGTGGGGAGTAAGCCAGTACCTTGAAGATAGCAGTTCTCCCTACTATGTCCCAAAGAGCCATACAAAAATTGCTATTTTAAACTATTTCTCCATCAAGAATGACAAAACCATCCATAAATACCTATCGAAAACACTGAAGGAGTATATCGAATACTTTTTATACAGTTATCCAAAAATAGAATTGGTTCAAACCTCCGACATCTCACAGACCGAGATTACCTCTCAGGATAAAGCTTTAAAGCTCGCTCAAAGCATAAAATCCGATTTTTATACAACCTTCGTAGTTAATGAAGATGAAGAATCAATTAAAATTGAGGTGGAATTAAGATCATCCATAAATGGAGAATTAATAAAGAGATTTTCAGCCTACTCTACAGGAAACGATAGATTATTTAACTCTCTGTTTTCACTATCAGTGGATATAAACAACAGCATACCTCTTCATGGGATAATAGTTAAAATTGAGGGGGACAGGGTTTTAATAAACTTAGGGAGAAGACATGGCGTCAAAGAGAAAATGAGCTTCCTGATTGTGAGAAAAGGAGATTATTCGCCGAACCGTAATTATGATGTTTCAACAATATCAGATAAATCTATCCTGGGTAGTATAACTATAACAAAGGTAGGAGAGCTTGTATCTGAAGGAGTTTATAAATACAAAGGAATATTTAACAGGGTTAATGAATACGATAGCGTATTACTGAACCCAGGAAAGAATGCAAAAAATAACAAAAATAAAAATGAAAAAAAACAACCATAGTTTCTTCGGCATTTTAATCAATTCATATTAAATTGTTAGACAATCTCATTATTTATATAACAGGAAAGTCATGGAATACTTCAACCTTATTACAAAAGATCAATACAATAAAATACTTCAAGAGATAGCTTCTTCTTTTGAACCCCCTAAAGAGACACTCCCTATAGATAAATCGTTCGAAAGATACTCAGCTGGGAATATAACCTCATCTGAAAGTTTGCCCGGATACAGGAGGTCCCAGGTAGATGGGTATGCTGTAATTTCCAGTGATACCTTTAGCGCTTCATCTGCTCCGGTCTATCTCGAATGCCTTGGTACTTTACCGGTTGATGAAGATGCAAGTTTAAAATCAATAACCTATGGAAAATGCTACCGAATCTCCACAGGAGGAATGTTGCCTGCAAATGCAGACTCAGTTGTTATGATTGAACATACAAATCCTGTAAGTGAAAATACTATTGAAATTGTTAAACCAGTATCTCCTATGGAGAATGTTATAAGAGAAGATGAAGATATAAAGATAGGAGAACTTATTCTATCAAAAGGAGATAGGATAACATCGTATCATATTGGAGTTTTATCATCACTTGGAATTACGGAAGTAGAATTGTTTAAAAAATTAGATGTTTCAATAATTTCCACCGGAGACGAAATTGCGGATATTAAAGATGCTGTTGGACCAGGGAAAGTCAGGGACGTCAACAGCCATACACTACTTTCACTGTGCAAAAAATACGGAACCAACCCAACAGCTCTTGGGATTGTCAAAGATAATGCAGAAAAGATCTATGAAAAGTTAAGGATGGCCCTTGAAAAATCGGATCTGGTATTAATTTCTGGCGGCAGTTCTGTAGGTACAAGGGATTTAACCCTTGATATTATAGCTCGATTTAAAAACAGCAATATTCTCTTTCACGGCATTGCAATAAAACCGGGGAAACCAACTATAATGGCAAAAATCAATGAAAAGTTTATATTTGGATTACCTGGGCAGGTAACATCCTCTATTGTAAGTTTCTTTTTAACTGTACTTCCTCTAATAAAGAAGCTATATAAAAACAATAGTTCACTGCCATTTATAAATGCAACAGCAGGGGCAAATATTAAATCTACCCTTGGTAGGGAAGAATGGGTAAAATGCCGAAAAGAGTTTGATAAGGATAAAATGGAGAGTATTGTATATCCAGTATATAGCAAGTCTGGCGTTCTGGGAAGTTTTCTTAAATCCGATGGCTTTTTAATTATCCCTTCGAACAGGGAGGGGATTAAAAAGGGGGAGAGCGGAAATTTTCTACCCTATGATTTAATTCTATAAAAACAGGCTTGAATGATGAAAAATTCTGGAGGGAAAATCGATAGAAATATATATCTTAACCTCAAAAGTATAGATGAAGCGATGGCCATAATAGAAAACCTTTCAATCCCTGGGCTTGGAGCTGTTGAAATTGACTCCTCAGAGGCTATTGGC
>QNBN01000015.1 GCA_003645695.1 Spirochaetota bacterium
ATCCCGATATTTCAATAGACAAGTTGCTCTTATAGCAAGTGCTTTGTATGTAATGGCGCCTTTCCGCTATATTATCTGGTATGAACCTAATTTTGGAGGACATAGCGATTCAGTGCTTTTTTCTCTGGCAGCATTATTTTGCTTTTACGAGGTGTTTTTTAATTCTGCTTTGCGCGATGAATATTTTGGACGAATAAATTCTAAAAAAGGGAAATACAAATTATTTTTATTAATCTCCGGTTTAGGCCTAATAAGCGGTTTTGAAACATATGTTTGTTATACATTTTTAGCTACAACATTTATTATATTTTTATTTTGGTTCTTTTTTGATCCATTGTTTTTCAGGAAAAGATATTTTTATATTTATACGTTCGCTTTCCTTATCGGTTTTTCACCGTGGCTTATATATAACTTTGAGAACAATTTCATTGGTTTTATCCTGCCCAGGTATAACAGCGGCGAGGACGTTCCTCTTCTTCAGCTATTTTTTAAAAAAGGCGGCACGTGGCCGATAACCCTTTCTTTCTTAAAAATTATTCTCATCCGTGTATTTTCACTAGAGCATTTTTATAGATTTTCGGGAGTCTTTGTGCCTAAAGATATTTTTTTCAATATTATGAGGGTTGTGTTTATTTCTACTCCTTTAACCTTGGTTGTATTTTTTATTAAAAAAGTATTACGGAAAAGTGTAGAGAAATCGTCTGTAAGGAACTTGCAGAAAGAGTTGATTATTTTTATCTTTGTTAGTCTTATTCTTATTTTATATTGCTTGTTTCCTGTTATAAGGCCCGGCACACATTATCTCACCCCAGCATATCCTTTTATTATTATTCTCATAGGAATATTTATTTCTAAACTCTGGCATTTAAGAATTAGTTTTATGCGATTTAGGGGTGTTGCAATGTTGCTTCTTACCATAATATTTTTAAGTGGATTCTATTATTATAACGAGACATGGAACCAAAAGAATTTAGAGGAGATTGAAGATACTTTCCATATAAAGGGTTATTCGCTTTGTTTTTTTCCATGGTGTTTTAGGAGTGAATGTTATGACTATCTCACTTTTGACCTTAAAATTGTTTCGTTATTTTTTGTAGGTGATATGTATGAGAGAGAAGATGTTATTTTGAGAGATCAATTTTTCAAAATCCTGGGGAATTCCAATGGAGAGGAAAGACATAACTGGCATTCTATTATTAAAAATTATGATTTAATTCATTCTGTGAGGCCCGGTGCGCAGCCTTATGCTATGATGGGAGCCGGTATAACAGTAGGAGACGGACTGAGTAAAAAAACTATCCAAACCGTAGCCTCTCAAATAAGTCCATTGGTTTCAAAGCCTCACCTTTACTGGTTATATGAAGGGGTAGCGGTTAGTTACTGCAATAGAATGTATAAAGATATTTTGAATGATTTTAAACAAGGGTATATAGAAAAATATATTCCTCATGATTTTATTCATTATTTTTATACTTCATTAGGAAGAAGAATAGCTGAGGGAAATAAAAATGATATTCTTAAAGGACTAAAAGTGCTACATTCATTTCCTTCTAAATATCACACATATTTATATAATGGATTTAAAACAATGCTTGATGAAGGTCATGTCGATTTATTATTGGAAAAAAATGAACCATCTTCTAATTATTTAATGAAAAATTTATGGTTCAGAAAGGGAGAGCTTATTGGGAATGTTATTTATAACCAGGGAATGAATCCTACAAGATGGAGCAATGTTATAAAGTCAATTCCAGATGAAAGAGTCTCTTCTTATATGTTGGGTGTTGTAAACGGATTATTTACCTATACCGCTGGTGAAAATCATTACGGCATGTATACCCCCCCTTGGATAATAGCAGAAAAGGTAAAAGAAGTGCTTACGAGAAGCGGCGTGCCGGAGGAGTTCCATTCTTTTATTTATGAGGGCATTGGATTTTGTATATCATTAAGAACACATGGACTTTTAAATACTTATAATGGAGAAGAGTCTTTTGATGTTATTCCATCAAAACATATAAATGATTTTTACATAGGTTATGGGTTTGGCTTGTCCGAGAGATATGATGGCGATAATATATTTATAAGTGAGCTGGTATCTGATAATATTCCGGTAGATTTTCAGGATACTGTTATACAGGGAGTGCATAGTTGGTTGTCATATATGATAGCTAATGATACAAATAAAAAAGGCATGTGAAATTGTTTGAAAGAATATGAAGAAAAAATCCGGGAAAAAGGAAGTATTTATTAATGACCTCGAACGGCAATGGTTGGATTCTTACGTTGCTCGGCATGGTGAGAAATTATTCAGAGTAAGACAGATATTTAAATGGGTGTTTAATAAAAACGTATCTAATTGGGATGAGATGATAAATATTCCCAAAGGGTTACGTGATGAGATGAAGAAAGATTTTCTTCTTTTTTCCCTAAAACTTTGCAATAAATATGCAAGCAATAATAATGATGCGACAAAGTATCTTTTTAGAACTAATGACGGGCATTTCGTTGAGACAGTCCTTATAAAAGTCGGAAAAAGGAAAACAATTTGTATTTCAACTCAAATCGGGTGTAAATTTAATTGTTCCTTTTGCGCAAGCGGGAAGAGCGGATTCGTTCGTGACCTTAGCTGTGCTGAGATAATCGATCAGTTTCTTTTAGTGCGTAATGACAGCCATATGAGAATAACTAATATTGTTTTTATGGGAATGGGAGAGCCGTTCGATAATTATGACAATTTAATAAAAACTATTAAAACTTTTATGGCTGATTGGGGGTTAGCCATTGGAGCCCGCCGTATAACTATCTCAACAGTTGGTCTAATCCCTCAAATTGAACGATTTGCTCGGGAAGGATTTTCACAAATTAAATTATCTATTTCACTACATGCAGCTTTTGAGGGAAAACGTAAACAAATAATGCCCATAGCGCATACCTATTCTTTGAGCGAATTAATTTCAACCTTAAGAAAAGTACGTGACAGATTTAGGCGTAATATTACCATTGAATATATTCTTATGAAGAATTTTAATGATTATGATGAAGATGCCCGTGCCTTGGCTGCAATTGCGAAGCAAATTAAAGCAAAAGTTAATCTTATTGGATATAATGCAGTTAATGATTGTAAATTTGTTGCTCCTAGTAAAAATGATTTAATTCAATTTAGAAAAAAACTTGAGAGGGAAAAGGTGCAGACGACAATTCGTTACAGTGCAGGTTCTGATATTACAGCTGCCTGCGGCCAATTGAGTTTAATCAATAAGTCTACCACAGTAGCTAAAAGGTGATTTTAAATTATTTATTATCCTAATTAACTTCGTTAGATTTGCAGATAGGATTTTATTTATTTTGTAACTTCTTTTTTAATACGACAAGTTTGTTGAGATCTACTAACATTTTATAATTTTTGAATTTATTTTTATTTTTAAGCCAGATTTTTTTATATTCAGTCAAATATAATGGTTTCTTTTCATCGGGTGGCGGCTCGGGCAATAAAAATATAATATTATCATCAATGAAGTCATCCTTAAAATGTTTATAAAGGAAAAACATAAAATCAGTAGCACCATGTCCCCATGCTGGGATACTTACTATTAAGCCTCTATTTAATCTTTCTTGTACATCGGATACTATCTTTTTTAATTGTTTCTTATTTGTTGAGTTAAAAAATGGGTTTGAACCATCCGGTCTGTTAGCGTATCCATCATCAAAAAGAGGATTTTTATATTTTATATACCCCCAAGATAAACCTGAAAATACAAATAAACAATAAGAAATTATAATCGATGTTAGTATTTTTCTAAAATATGGTATTTTAATATTAATTACATACCAGGCTGTTATAAGTGCAATATATATTATAACGGGGAGAATGTATCTTTCCGATTTTGAAGAAATCATGGTAAAAACAACATAAGGAATCACGGCACTAAATATAAAAAGTAAACGATATTTTTCACGTGATCTTGCCAGTTCTACAATCGCAATAATAAATAAAATGAATAAAGGCAAAGAAGTATGCCTGGCAAGTTCAATAATGTAAAAAGTAAAACTTCTCAATGAAAATACAGGAATGTAAGAAACGCCAATTCCTATCTTAGATAATGTCAAGCCGTCCTCAATAGGATAAAAAGGATAATAGACAAAAGTCTGCTGAAAAAAATTGCTAAACAAACATTTAAAGTTATTCGGATCGCCCCAGTATAAAAAGGCTAATGATCCTGAAATAATTATGGCTGTTATAAGGTTAAGGAAAGCCTTTTTTTTGTGTTCATTTTCACTTTTTATTATTTCTCGTATGCAATAAAAGAAAGGAAAGATTAGGAAGAAAAGCCCCTGCAGTTTTATTAATGTAGATATACCTAAGCTTATTCCCAATAGAATAGAGTGGGGAGTTTTAGAGAAATTTTCTGAGTATAAGAGAAGACATAAACATAATGCTATCATTCCTGTAATAGGAATATCTAATCCAAAGTGTCTGGAAAGTCCGTAAGTTGTGGGATAAAAACTTATAATAAAAGCGGCTAACAGTCCGGTTTTTTTATTGAAACATTTTTTTCCTATGAAATATATTGAGATTATTAAAAGAGATAAAAATATAAAATCAATGTATAGCCTTAATGTAAAAAAATTAAAAAGCGAGTCATTGAAGAATAATATATTGGAGAAAAAATAAATAAAGGTCGGCCATGGAGGACCGTGGGTTTTGCGAAATATAAAAGCGAGTTTCCCTAATAGATCTATAAAAGATTTTCTGTCTTCAAATGCCCTATGGAATGACAGATGAGCATCAAAAGTGACACCTAGATGACGATAGCAGTCACCTTTGGTGGGCATGTTATCAATTTTTAACCATAGAGCGTTGTTGATAAGATGAAAAATTAAAAGTAGTAATAACAGTAGACCGATAAAAATATTTTTTGAATTCAGTAACATTTTAATCCATTTCTAATAATGCATAAACAAAAGTAATGTGATTTTAATTACTGCTTAAAGAATGTTTTTTTAATACTACAAAATGGTTGAGGTCTGCAAAAATTTTATAATTTTTATATTTGTTTTTCATTTCAAGCCATATTTGTTTATTTTCAGTCATGTATAGTGGTTTCTTTTTACCAGGCGGTGGCTCAGGCAGTGAAAATATTATATTTTTATCAACAAATTCGTCACTAAAATGCGGATATAGGAAAAACATAAAAGCTGTTGCCCCATGTCCCCATTCTGAAATGCTTACAGTCTGGCCTTTATTTAATGTTTCCTGAATGTCTGATACTATTTTTTGTAAGGGAATCTTATATATGGGATTAAAGAATGAGTTTATAGTATTAGGAGGAAAAGTAAAGTCGGAATTGAAAAAAAGGGCATCCTCATATCTTATGTTACTCCAGGATAGATAAAAAAACCCAGTTACATTAAAGACGATTATACTGATTATTGCAATTTTTTTAAGGTATGTTTTATTAAGCTGTACTATCCACCAGGACGTTATAGGTGCAATGTATATTATAATTGGGAAAAAATATCTGTCTTGTTTTCCGGAAATTAAAGTAAAAATTATCCAGGGTATAAATATACTATTCAAAAAGAAAAGGCGGTATTTATTACGGGATTTACAAAATGCAATTATAGCAATTAAAAATAATATAAATAAAGGAATTGAAGCATGCCTCATAGTTTCAATAAAATAATAAGTCAGACTTTCTAAAGAGAATACAGGAATAATATCCTCACCGATCCCGATATCAGACCATATTGTATTATCATCTATAGGATAAACAGGATTAAAAGGGTAATATACAAATGCCTGCTGAAAAAAATTGCTAAACAAACATTTAAAGTTATGCGGATCGCCCCAATATAGAAAGAAAATTAACCCTGAAATAATTATAATTATTATAAAATTAATAACTTGCTTTTTTTTATGTTCATTTTTACTTTTTAACATTTCCCGAAAGAAATAAAAAAAGGGGAAGATGAGGAAAAAAAGTCCCTGCAGTTTTATTAATGTAGATATGCCCAAGCTTATTCCGAATAGAATAGAGTAGGGAGTTTTAGAGAAATTTTCTGAGTATAAGAGAAGACATAAACATAATGCTATCATTCCTGTAACGGGGAAATCTAATACAAACTGTCTGGAAATGCCGTAAGTTGAGGGATAAAAGCTTATTATAAAAGCAGCTAAAAGCCCGGCACTTTTGTTGAAACATTTTTTTCCAATAAAATAAGCTGAGATTATTAAAATAATAAAAAAGATAAAATCGACATATAACCGTAATGTGTAAATACTAAAAAAAGCGTCATTGAATAATAATAAATTAGGAAAGAAATAAATAAATGTCGGCCATGGAGGACCGTGAATTTTGCGAAATATCAAAAAGAGCTTTCCGAGTAGATCCATAAAAGATTCATTATGTTGAAATGCTCTGTGAATTGCTAGGCGGGTAACAAAAGTGATACCTAAGTGTCGAGAGCATGAACCTATATCCGGAAAATTATCAATTTTAAGCCATAGTGCATTATTAATAAAATGGAAAAGAATGATAGTTAATAATAGCAAGGGGACAGAAAATTTTTTTAAATATTGGGTAAGGTTCAAGTTATACTACCCGCCGGTTTTTATTAATATTTAGTGAAAATGTTTTTCTAAAATATTTTACGGTTGTTTTTTTGTTTTCGTTAAACGCCTTAAAATTATTATCTTTTTTAGGTGTTTTTTCTTGGCGAAGAATCATATCAAAGAAGGCAAAAAGTTTTCTCCTGAATTCTGTGAAAGATTTAAGTCTTAGCATGTGTTTTATGATAAATAGAGGATTCCCATAGAATAAAATATAGCCTCTTTTGGCAAGTTTATTAATATCCTGATTAGAAAGAGTTGTCCAGGGTCTGGGTAGTTCTTTGTCATATTCTTTACCAAGTATCCAGTTCTGCCAATAATCCCCTCCTGTAGTCTTTACCATATCTCGCCATAAGGGAGTTAAGGGTTTTGCCAGACATTTTGAAAATTGAGCATAATCTAGCTTAAGTTTTTTCGCAAAAGTAATAGTTTTTCGTACGGTTTCCTTTGTATCTCCCGGCGCACCTATTAAGAAAAAACCGAGGGCCTTTATGCCTAGTTCATGGCATGTACTTATAGTTTCATTTATTTGTTGGAGGGTAATTCCTTTATTTACCTTGTTAAGTATTTCCTGCGAGCCTGACTCCACTCCAAAATATATTCTCCTGCATCCGGCCTTTTTCATTACCTCAAGTAAGTCCCTGTTAACATTATCTACTCGTGAACGGCAGGCCCAATCAATATCAAGTTTTTTATCTTGCATTAATTTACATATTTTTATAACACGTTCCCTAACAACAGTAAAGTCATAGTCGAAAATATCTACCTCACGTATTCCAAAATTTTTATAGCATTCTTCGATTTCATTTACGACAGTTTCGGAGGAGCGCGGATTATAAGAAGTACGGCCTGCTTCACAGAATTTACATTTTAATGGGCACCCCAATGAAGTAACCATAACCGTGAAGTTTTTTCTTTCAGTGGGAAACTCGGCATATAATTCATTAGGTAAGAGGTGACGGGCCGGATTGGGGAATTTATTGAAATCAATCTGTTGCGGATGAGGAGTTACTGTTATATTTCCATTTCTTTTGTATACAAGCCCCGGAACATTATCATAATTTGGACACTCTTTTCCTAACTCTTTGAAAAGGGCGGGTAATGTATAATATGCATGTTCAACTACGCCGAAATCAATTTCCGTATGAGATACGGATTCACGAGGATAAACTCTCAAATTGTATCCGCCTATTAATACTGGAATATTCAAAGAGTCTTTTAGAAAGCGGATCCATTCTAATGTATCGGGAAACATATATGTGGTCATCATAAAACCAAGTATATCGGGATTAAAATCTTTAAGTATTTCCAGGACTTCTTCTTGAGAAAGATTCAGGGTTCTTGCATCAATAATGATTACCTCATGTCCGGCCTGCTCAGCTATGGAAGCTACCCATGCCAGACTTAATGGAGGAAAAAGACCAAAATATTTTTGTACAATTCTTATGTTTTCTTCATGAATTTTGTATTTAAATGGGTTGAAAACTAAAGCAAGTTTCATTACGGATACCTAGATATTAGTTTTAAGACAATTTTTTATAATCGAATAATAATATATATTTCACTACGGATATGCTTTATAAAAAAATTATAACATAATGATAAAAATATTGATAAAAGAATTAAAGAAAATTAAGTTTATTATTCTCTTTTCTTATTTTTCCTTATAAAGTAATCTATGATCAGATTGGCGCCGATTTTAATAAAACGTCTTAGTTTTTGAGGAGACTTAATTTTTGTCAGTTGATGCAGCAAATATTTGGGACGTAAATAAAAATGAATTATTGCATATTTTAATAATTTAGAGATTTTTTTTCCTGTCAATACACCGTTGCCGGAAACAGAAACTATGCCAGATTGATCGATTTGTGGTTTATCCAAATAATCATTAATTTCCTTACCTCGGGAAGAGGGCGCTATGCTAAGCCTGGGAGTAAAACAGTTAAATGATGCAAAATCACAATTAAGTTCGGTGGCAAAATTTATAGTATTGATAATACTTTTTTTTACTTCACCCGGAAACCCGATAATAAAAGTCCCAACAGTTTCTATACCGAAGCTTTTACATAACTTAAAGGCGCGAAATACTTGTTCTTTTTTAAGATATTTTTTATATTTTTCAAGTATTTCTTCGTTAGCACTTTCTACTCCCATAATTAAGGTATGACAGCCTGCATTTTTCATTATAGAAAGTACTTCATTATCGATTAAATCCACTTTGGTAAAAGCCGTCCAAGAAAAATTCCATTTTTGTTCGATCATCTTCGAACATAATTTAATAACACGATCTCTATCCCATCCGAATGTTTGGTCTTTAATAAAAAGTTCTTTAATCCCTAAATTATTTATATATTCCAATTCTTTCAATACATTATCTAATTTTCGGTACTTTATTCCTAATGTACTGTAAATGCAGAAAGAACAACTAAAAGGGCAGCCGTAATCAGTCAATATAGTGGTAAAGGGTAAATATTTGGCAAAGGGGAAGTCGTAGCGTTTGCTAAGAAAAAGTTCGTGCCGCGGAATGGGAATTTCAAATTCTTGATTGTTATATTTGCCTGATCGGGTGTCAATAATTCTTTCTTCCTGGCGGTATATCATATTTTTCACAGAAGATAAGTTATTGTTAATATAGTGGACAATATCATCAGTAGTAAAGTCAAATAAGATGGCATCAAGCCACTTGTTTTGATTATTGAGTGGAATTTCCAAAAATATATTTCCAATACCTATAAAAATGATTTCCGGATTATTATGTTTTATTTTCTTAAGCAAAGGAAAATCTTTATAAAAAGAAGCATATCCAGTTATAAAAATAATTATATCCGGAGCATGCTGGGAAATTATTTTCATACATTTATTCTCATTCAAATTATCCACTGTAGCATCAAGTACGGCAATATCAAAGGAAGGATAAAGTATGCCGCTAAGTATGAGAAGATCGATAGAATGCTCGACGTAGCCTCCTTTTAAAGCTTTGGAGCAAAAGTAATCTCTCGAAAATTTAACAGAGCCTGAGGGAGGGTTAAAAAGAAGGATCTTTTTCATTAATACAAATTATAATATTTTATAACTTAAACGTTTACATAACATTACGAATGTTATATCTGCTTTTTCAAATAAGAGTAGAATAAATGATAAATCAAGAAAAAATATGATTATTTAAGCCCTTAAAAGAGCTTTATCATGAGGATCGGTTTTAAAAGCATTAACTTTTGTAATTATATATAAAATAAGGTTAATTGTCGATATGTGTTTTCAATATGAAACTATAAAATCTAAGATAAATATTAAAGATGTGTAAACATATATCGTTATATTATAAAAGAGAGAGTTGTTTATATTGATACTTATTTTTTGTTTGAATACTTTGTTAAATATCCTCCTGTGAGAGCGTCGATTTGTGCAGTTAGTTCGTCGATTTTTAGGCAGCGATTTAAATATTCATAATGATCATCTAAAGAGGAGCTTAGTAGTTCTAATTTTAATTTTCTTCTTTCATAATATAATTTTGTAACTTCATGCAATATATCTTCACGCATTTCAATCATATATTTTTCACGATAATCAATTGTTGTTTGGTTTGGATTCCAGATTAAATTTGCAAGTTCCCATTCAAAACTTATCTCCCATGTAAAATCTTTTTCTCTGGGGCCGACAATAAATTCATCCTGAATAGTAGTGCTGCCGCGGTCAATATCAATGTTATCTTCAATTGTTTTTTCAACATCAAATGATACTGTTGGCAGAAATGCCCTTAGACGTGAATTTCGATGCCACCTTTTTATTTTATCATTTTTGACATTTGCGTAAAAGATAGCCATTTTTTGGATTTCACGTATCGGCGGTTCCCCCTGAAACTCGGCATATATACGTTCTATCATCTGGGGATTGATTTCAATTGGAATGGAAAATTCCTCCGTCTCTTGTAAGTTCACTTGACGGGAAAATATTCCTCTGTCTGTTGCTGAAAAAAGGATTATTTCTTTGTCATCATAAAGAACAAAATCATATATGTGCGAGGAATATAATCCATCTGAAAGACTTTTAGAGGTTTTTGTTTTGATATTATAAGTAATGATATCATCACTTAGTGAAATAAATGCTATATATGCGTCTAATGAAGGTGTTATTTTAAATATTTTATTTTTTGAACTAAAATTAGCAAGAATATCATGCCATGTTCTTCCAAGATCATTGCTTATATATAACCTTCCCGAGTGGGAAATCATTATTACCTCATCATTAGACAAGAAAAATCCTATGCTTGTATTTTTATTATATATGGAAGCTTCTTCTTCTTCTTTTATATTGAAAGAATAGGCTTTATAAATTACATCTTTACTTACATCGATTTTATATATACCACGTTGCGTAATAACAAAAAGAAGATTTTTGATGTTTGGATGGTAGCCGGCATATATAACACTTGCATTTTTCAATTCTCCGGTAATTTTTTTCCAGTTTTTTCCTTTGTCTATGCTTGTAAGTAGACCTTTATGGGTGCCTAGAGCGAGTTCATGCGGATTAAATGGATTAATTGCTAATGAAAAAAGAATGTTATCTTTATTATAAGAAGATGAATATAACTTTTCCCAAGTGTTGCCATTATTATTGCTTGAATATAAAACAGTTGGGGTTCCGACATATAAAATATTAGTGTATAATTGTTCTGACTTTATAAAGTTTACTTTTTCCTCTTCATTTGCGAGGTGAAAAATTTTTTCCCAGGTTTGTCCCCCGTCGTACGTAACATAAAGATTTTTTTCTGATGCAGCAAGTAACTTTTGTGGATTGAATTCATTGACAAGAATATGATATATTGTATTTTCACCAATGCCTGTTGAGATATGTTGCCAACTTTGAGAATAGGCATTAATAGCTGAAAATAAAAAAATTATAAAAAATAAGATTGATTGTAAATTCATTTTTCCCCCTAATTTTTTATGTATAAGTCATCAGGCGGAACGCAATAAGGTATAATAAATATAATATTAAGTCAATAAAAATATGATAAATAATAAAAATATTATACTCTAACTTCACAGGTAATTTTAATAATATATTTATATCAAATAGGTTATAATTATAAAATATTTTGCTTATTATAGCTTAAAAATTGAAGTTTCATACATTTTTTAAGAATTAAGGTGTAATTCATGAAAAAGACATCGCTTATTCAAAAAATAGGGCTTGTACTTTTTGGTATTGTGCTTTTTTTTATTTTACTTGAAGTCGGTTTGCGTACAGGAGGATATGTAATTACTGCGGTAAACGAGTATAAAAATAAAATCGCCCTTATAAAAAGGGGAGATTATACGGTTCTTTGTTTAGGTGAATCTACCACTGATGATGAATGGCCCGTATATCTTGCAGAAGAGTTGAATAGCAGTGATTTAGGAATAACTTTTACTGTAATAGATAAAGGAAAAAACGGTGTCCAAACTGATTTTTTATTATCAAAATTGGACGATTATTTAGATACATATAAACCAGATATGGTTATTACAATGATGGGGATTAATGATGAAAGTGATACTTTGAAATATGAGAGTAATCCTAGTAATAAAACTATACTTTTTTTAAAAAGTTTTCGCATTTATAAGTTATCCATGCTTATATGGAAACATATAATATATAAGTACAAAAAAGTTCAAAACAAGGAGTTTAATGAATCCTTGGATTTAGGTGAAAATACTTATAGGTATAAAGATAATATCAGCGAAAAAATTGAATCGGAAGATTTGTTAAAGGTTGAAGACATTCAAACAACATTAGTACAAGAACAAAAGGAGGATTATCTCTCTGGCCAAAAATATATTGAATTGGGACAAGAATATCAAAAAAGGAAAGAATATAAAAAGGCAGAGGCCATGTACAAAAAGTCACTGGGCGTGAATCCACGGGGACTTTTTGCTTATCTTGATTTAGGATCATTATACGTTATGACGGAAAGATATGAGCAAGCGGAGGATATATTTAAACGTGGAATAAAACTAGCCCCCGGGGATAACAAATGTTATAGAAGGCTAGGTCAATGTTATAAAGTTCAAGGAAAATTTTATAAGGCATATGAAATGTTTAAAGAAAGCATAAGGTTATGTCCAGAAGATACATACGGTTATATTTTACTTGCAGACTGTTTCATGGACATACGCCAGCGTAGATATGACGAAGCTATTGCTGTTTTATTAAAAGCAAAGGAGATAGATCCATATGACGAACGTATCTATTTAACATTAGCCAGGTGTTATTATGACAATCAACAGAAATATAGTGAAGCTGAGGAAATATTAAAAAAAGCAGAATTGCTCCTTGAAGATAAGGTCCATAACAATAGAGGAAAAGGCATTTATATATATTTGGATTTAGGATTGGTTTACTTAAGGCAAGAAAAATATGATCAAGCAGAACATGTTATAAAGCAAGCAATTAAAATTGACCCGTACAATGCTAAAGGATATGAACGGTTGGGGCAGTGTTATAAAGGAAAGGGACGTTATGATGAAGCAGAGAAAATGTTTAGGAGGAGTATTAAGTTGAGCCCTGATGAAGTTCTTTTTTATATACATTTTGCTAAATATTATATAGAACAAAGAAATTATCAGGCGGCAGTAGAAGTGTTATTTGAAGCTAAAGAAATTAAGCCTTATGATAAGTCAATTAAAAGCCTTTTAGAGATATGTTATCAATTACAAAGTTATAAAAAATTGTTAGAAAATAATCCAACTGATGTTAAAACTATGTCTCAAATGATTCGTCTTCATGAGCAAGCCTGTACCTATAAGGAAGTTGAAAGGCTTGTTTTTAAGGCTCTTGAAGCATATTCGGATAAATATAAGGCAGAATATCCTATTATTTTGAATATTTTAGGGCTTTATTATTTGAAGCAAGGCAAATATTATGAAGCAGAGCAAATTTATAAGAAAGCTTTAGAAATAAATTCTAGGGATAATGTTTTATATTCTGGCCTTGCAACAAGTTATTATAGACGTGATATGTATAAAGAGGTTGAAGAAATTTATAAAAAGGCTATCAAGATGTATCCCGAAGAAAGCAGATTTCATCAAGCACTCGGGTTGTGTTTTTATTATCAGAAAAAATACGATTTAGCGGATGGTTGTTTCCGGAAAGCTAAAGAATTGAACCTTTCCTATTACAATCCTCCTACGTATTATAACTATAATTCACTTAAGAAAGGCGTTCAATCACGAGGGATACAGTTGGTATGCGTACAATACCCTATGCTTAATCTCACTCCTCTTAAGAGACTGCTTGAGCCATATAGCAACATTATTTTTGTTGATAATGAAAAGATATTCAAAGATGCAGTTAAAAAAGCCTCATACGGAGAATATTTTAGTGATAATTTCGCTGGTGGTTTCGGCCATTGTACGGTAGAAGGGAATAGATTACTGGCAAAAAATATTTCAGATGTTATTTTGGATGAATATTTTGGAAAATAAGCTGGCAAAACATAATTATTATGAGATTTAACAAGAATGTCTGCAGTAAAATTAATAATAATTCTAATAAATAACTAGGTGTATGCATGGGAATACGTAAAAATAAGAATATTATCCTTGGATGCTTGGCTGTTCTTTTGCTCCAAATTTTTATATCAATTTTACTCTCTCAAATATATTCAATATCACAAAACACCATAGAAAATAATAAAAATTGGATTTCTTTCCGTGAAAGAAGAGATGGTAGTTATTCATTTAATCGTCAATTAGAGACGTTAGGAGGGAATAAATTAAATTTATTTGTTAGTCGTACTTTTTACAATGTATTGTATGCAAAACCTGTTAATGCCAATAGCATAGAATTTGATTTTAAGCTTTCGAGGGAGGCCTATTTTTATTTTATTTTTAATAAAAATGAAATTGAATTTTCGGCTTTGAGGGTTAGCAATAATAAATTATTTCCTAATGCTATTTTGAGGGTAAAAGTTGACGGTGAGTATATTCATAAAGAGCCGATTAAACTTAAGAACATAAAAAAAACAAGATGGAATCATTGTAAAGTTGTCTTCTGCGATAATGTTGTTTCTATCTTTATGAACGATGCGCTAGAGATGAAAACATTTATGAATATAAATAAGAAGCAATATTTTGGTTTTATGGGTTCAAGTTATAAAGTTTCAATTGATAATATTTTTGTCGAACGAAGCGATGATTACTTAAAAATATATGAAAATTTTGAGAGCAAAATAAATATCGGTATTAATTGTTTTAAAATATATCCGTTTGTTTTTATTTGTACTATTTTATTATTAAGTGTTTTGTATTTTATTTATCCGCACAACTATAAAATTATAACTTTCCAAATCATAATGATAAAAATGATTTTTTCTCTTATGCTGATAAGTATAATTATTGCGCAGCTTTATTTTCTTCCATATCGATATTTTTCATCTAATAATATTTTTGCCCGGATTGGCTACAAAGCGGTTTGTTTGCTTGGTTACTATCTTGGAGATGAAGAACTTGATCTGACAATTGTTAATCCTAAGAATAAAAAAGAAATACATGTAAGCCAAGAGGAGAATCTTGGTATGAATAAAGATTTAGAGGGATGGGAATGTTTAGAAGAGGAAAAATATCGTTTAAAAGAGATCGAGAGGGAATATAAAGAGATTAAATATAAATATGATAAAAAAATATTTTTTATAGGGACTTCGCAGACATGGGGTGAAGGTACAAGGTTCTCACAAGAATGTTTTGTTAAGCTGGTTGAGAAGTATTTAAACTCTTGGGCAAAAAGAGATACCTATTATTGTATTAATGGCGGAATAAGGAATTCGGATTCGAGTTGCTTATTAAAAGTTTATTCAGAAAAATGGAGTAAATATGAATGGGATTATATTGTTATAAATCTTTCGAATAATGATGCTGAAAAAGGTGTTTCTGAGCGCCTGTTTTATAAAAACCTTGTTTCATTTATTGAAGTTAGTGAAAAAAAAGGCATTGAGACTATATTTATACTTGAACCAAATGCTAGAGAATATGCTCCGGGTGGCCTTTATTTACATAAAGTTGTGAAAAAGATTGGAAGTCAATATGATAAAATAGTTATTGATTTGAATCAATTTTTGACTGATAATTATGACCTTGGGATATTATGGTGGGATTATGTCCATATGACGCCTTTTGGACATAAAATTGCGGCAGAATATATTTTTAATGAATTAAAAGAGCTTCTCAAGAAGCGGGATATAGTTACCTAATGAAAAAGTACAGATTATCCAGTATGCTTTTATTAGTATTAATAAGTATGTTTATCTTATGCTCTTTGTGTGGTTTTATTTTCAGGGCAAAAGAACAATCTCATTTCTCTCATAATCCGCCTAAAATTATTTGGTGGGGGGTAATGTCATTTGAAATCAATGTTGAGGATGTAATTATGCATGTTGACCCTTTTTTCCGAATACACAGGCGTGGTGATTATATATTATGTTCTAATCAATATCCTGATCATTCAAGCGTTTCAACAAAAGAACGGATTCTTTCTATTTCTCCTAACCTTAAAATAATTTTAGAGCCTGATAACTGCAAATCATCTGAAACCCTCAGGCCATATACAAAAAATTTTGTAAATGGGGATGTATTTGAGGATGATAATTTCTATGTTAAGGCATTTTACGGTTTTGTATCAACTCCTAAGGATCTGATTTTCCTTATTTATTCAAAAAAAGCTGATATTTGGATTTTGCATGGAGGTGATGCAACTGATTGTACCTACGACTCTTTTCGTGAGGCATTTGCTGAAATTAAACCTAAGCGCATAGATTATTATTTATGTACCTTAGGTAAAATATCGATCGATTATATTAAAGAGCTGGTAAAAGAATTTGAACCTAAAGTTCTTATTCCGGCCCACTATCCGTATTATATTATTGATATTACCGATGATTCTTCACGGGTTCAATTCCCAGAGGAGGGTGTGCCTTATTTACGTCCGGAATATTCTGTTGAAGAATTTATGTCTATATTAAATAAATGGATAGCTCAAGAGGAAATTGATACTACGATTACTCAAGTCCGTCCGGGAGAAGAGCTTTATCTATAGTAATAGTTTTTTATTTTTTCACTCAAATGTTGGCAAATTCTTCTCTCCTTTTTATTTATAAAATTTTGGCCACAGTTCGAACATGCCGCGGACAAAAAATTAGCAAAAATTTACAAAATATCCAGTTTTTAACTTTTAAGCGGCAGTTTTACAAAAAGTAAGTAAAAAATAATAATGCATATGGTTAAAAAAATTGATATTAAAGCCGTCGGGATAATAGCATTTTTTGTTTTATTTTACTTTATACATAATTTTGTATGGTTACAGAAAACAGCCGATTTTCCTCTTAATGATTTTTTGCACTATAATGAAATGACCCAATGGTATGACAGCATTAAACAAGGTCGTATTCCTTTCCTCAATGAGCAATTATCATATGTAAATCATTATGTGCCGTTATATTTTTTCCTGCCGGTAATTTGCAGATTGTTTTTCGAGACAGGATATCATTTTAATATTATGTTTAACATAATATATTTTGCGTTACTCCTAATTTGCCTCTATTTTTTTACGAAAAAAATGTATGGGAAAACAACTGCTTTATTAGCCGTCAGTTTAGTATCTTTATACCCTGGTATATATTGTACGTCGCGATTTTTTTATATAGAGTTTGGTCTTTTATGGATAGTTGTTTTTAGTATTTATATGCTTATTCAAAGCGACTATTTTTCCAATAGAAAGTATTCAATACTTTCAGGGATTGCTGTGGGCATAGGATTGATGATAAAGGCAACATATACGCTGTTTATTTTTCCTCTGTTTTTTTATTTTCTTATTATGTCTTTATGGAGGGCAATACGGGATAAAGAAAAAGAGATATTTTTTAATATTATAATATGTAATTGTATATGGTGCGCTATTGCAGGCTGGAAATATTTCCGCTTACATGCACTGCGGCAATACTTCATGAATTATGTGATTGAAGGCGGAGGATCGATTTTTGATTATGCTGGATATTTACATAATGTATTACTTCAGCCGTCTTTTCTAATAGTATTTTTAATTTCCGTTGTTTGGTTTTTAGTGTATGAGAGGAAGGAGCGAAAAATCATATTTTTATTATTGCTTCTTCCTGCTTTTTTATATCATTCCTTAATGTTACACCTAAAGATGTCTCGATATATACTGCCATTACTTCCTACTATTGCGGTTGTTTCTGCCTGGTGGTTAAACTCCATTAAATGGAAGAAAATTAAGTGGGGTATATGCGGCATATTGATTTTATACGGTTTTATCCAATATTATGTAACTTCATTTCATTGTTTTACTCCACTCATAGAAAAAGGATTTATTACTCCTGCGTATAAATGTGATGCGAATGAGTTTATGCCTAAAGATAATCTTTACGATAAAATAGTTACTTCTCTTAATAATTGTAATATTGCTTATAAAGAAGATTTTACTTTTTTATTGCTTCCGGTTGTAAAGGAAATAGATTCAAGGAATGATGAATTATCATATATGACAGATGAAGGCACTTTTTTCATATGGTACAATATACTCTTGCTTAAAAAGGTACCTTTTAATATGATTCAGATTTATGAAGGCTTAAGATATGATATGTCTTTACGTTGCATGCAGGATAATTTTACTAAATCTGACGGTATTCTCTATATCGGATACTCAGATTTAAAAAAGGGCAACAATTTTGAGACGTATCTTAATTTTTTAATGGAAAAAACGAATGAGATACTTTTAGCCGTTATAAATGATCATCGTGTTCTGGTAGATCCCAAAATGGAGCAGGAAATACAGAGTGTAAGGCGCGGAATAAAAACATTACGCAGCAGCATAGAAAATAGTTTTCCGTCTTTTAAATTAATTGAAACTGTTACGATTGTACCTGATGATAAGCCCATAAACTTATATATTTACAAGAGGTAAAAATATACTTTTGTTTTAACAGTGCTGTCTTTTTTTTGATCTCGTCTAAACATATGCGACAATTTTGGAATAAATATTATTAGGAATTAAAACTACGCAAAGAAACGGCTGGACATGAAAATATTATTGGTTTTTCCCCGTTTTAGATACATTTCTGGTCAACCCCCTTTAGGTATAGCCTCAATCTATTCATATTTAAAAAGTAAATGGCCCAAAATTGATGTCACGGTTTTTGATAATACTTTTGTAAGAAATAAACGTAAGGGTTTTGAGAATTTTATTAAAGAAAACTCTTTTGATGTTGTAGGGTTCTCAGTGATGAACACGTTTATATCTGATGTGCGCTCTCTGGCCGCAATAGTGCGACAGTATTTACCTAAAGCTAAAATTTTAATGGGAGGGCCGCAGGTTACTGTTGATTCTGAATATTTTCTTAAACTTAACCTTGCTGATGTTATTATTTTGGGCGAAGGTGAGGTAACTTTTTCAGAATTAGTGGAGAAGGGATGTGAACCCAGTGGGGTTAAGGGGACTGTATATAGAAAAGCAGATGAAATAATATATGAAGAGGCAAGAGAAATGTTAGAAGATCTTGATGAGTTGCCTATCACGGATAGATCCATATTTGATATGGATTCTTATGTGAAGCTTTGGAATAACATGGATGTTGTTAGCAACAGACTAAAGGGTACGTCCGTTATGGTCTCACGGGGTTGTCCTTACCAATGCAGCTTTTGCCAGCCTACACTTCAGAAGATATTTGGTAAGAGTGTGCGCAAGTATTCTGCGGAGAGAGTGATAGAAGAACTAGAATATTTAAAGGAGAAATATTTTCTAAATGCTTTTGTATTTGAAGATGATATTTTAATGATAGAAAAAAAATGGGTAAGTAAAATTTGTGACCTTATGCTTGAACGCAACTTAGGAATGGTGTGGGGGTGTAACATAAGGGCAGATCTTTGTGATTACGATGTTTTGAAGAAAATGCACGGTGCCGGCTTAAGAACCATAAATATAGGTATAGAATCTGCATCACAGCATATTTTAGACGAAGTTTTTAAAAAAGGGATTAAAATCGAGCAAGTGATAGATTCTGTTAATATGGCAAAACAGTTAGGGCTGTATGTGCAGGGATATTTTATGTTGGGGCATCCCCGGGAGAGCAAGACAGATATAAAGAAAACTATTAAGTTTGCTCGCCAGCTTGATATAGATGAGGCTGCTTTTAATATAACTACGCCTTTGCCCGGGACTAGGCTTTTTGATAATGATAAAAATTTTATTGAAAAAGGCTGTGATAATTATGACTATTACAGTAGGAGTGTTTATAAGCGAGAGGCTCTTCAGACCGCTCGATGGATGATATATTTATACAAACAATACGCCTATTTTCGTTTTTATTCCAGGCCCAAACTTTTCGTAAAACAAATGGAAAATATTTTTTCTAAAAACGGTTTTATGAAATTCATATATAAGTTAGAAAGGATTCTGACTTAAAAAGTTTATATTGCTAATAAAAAAATATGAAAAAAACAACTTTTCAAAAAAAAATAGGTTTGATAGTTTTAGGTATATTAATTCTTTTGGCTCTGCTTGAGGTGGGACTACGATTAGGAGGATACCCAGTTATTCGAGAAAAAATAGACAGAAATAAAGTTGCTTTTTCCGGGGAAAAAGATTGCTGCATACTTTGTTTAGGGGAGTGCATTGAGAGATATTGGCCTTATCACATTGGTAAGATTTTGAAAACGGGAAAAGACTTAGAAATAGATTTTACAGTAATTGACAAAGGAAGAAATAATTGTGACACAAACATAATTTTATCTAAATTGAATGATGATTTAGATACATATAATCCTGATATTGTAGTTGTAATGATGGGAAAGAATGATGAAGGGAATACCGTTAAGTATAATTTTTATGATAATTCGATATTCTTTTTTAATAAGTTTAGGATATTTAAATTAACAAAGTATTTATTAAGCAATATGCGTAATAAAAGTAAAGCAGTTTATAGTAAATATATTAGCAATATTGCTTACGCTGAAGAAACAAATGTTGACTTAGAAGATGTAAACGTTACATATGATAATGAAGGCGAGTATATAGAATCTGCTAATCGTTATATCGTTGAAGGAAAATATAAAGATGCAATAGAAATTTTATTTAATGCTAGAAAAAACTATCCTGCTGCTGGTGAAATAAGGAATCTGTTTGAGATATGTAATCATTTACAGGATTATGGAGAAGTTCTTAAGAAGAGTCCGGATTATCCGGGTATATTTATCAAGTTAGCTCCCTATATATTTTTAAAACGCGAGGATTTAGAACCGGATCAATTCGATAGGTTTAATGAATTATTCGCCCAAGCAATGGAGGCGGCACCAAAAAAGGATGAGATGTTTTATGCTAAGATGGCAGATATTTTTAGGAGATACCGCCATCATGATAAAGCTATAGAAATATGGAAAAAAATTATCAGTATAAAAGGGAATTTTGTCCGGTGGTATTTTGAATTAGCTTGGGAGTATGTATATGAGGAGAAGTATAATGACGCAATAGAAATACTTAAGAAAGCTGTAGACTTGTTCCCTGAATGTGATGAAGTATATATGCTTTTAGGCATATGTTATATAGATCAAGAAAGATATTCAGAGGCAGAAAAATTACTCGAGAGAGCCCGAGTGATGTTTCCTGAATGCAGCCAAATTTATAATATCTCATCATTGCTTTATAATAAACAAGGGAAAAGGAAACTTTCGGAAAAATTTCACAAGAAGAAAGAGTATTTGGAGTCAAAGTATTATAATCCACAAACACGACATAATTATAGAAAGTTAAGAGATATAGTATTAAAAAAAGGCATACGGCTTGTGTGCGTACAATACCCCTTAAGAAGTGCCTCTGCTCTTAAGAAAATGCTCGAGCCCCTTAATCCGGATAATGACATTATTTTTGTTTCAAATGAGAAAAATTTTCAACAAGCAATAATAAATGAGTCATACCATGAATATTTTACAAGTAACAGCAGCGGTGATTTTGGTCATTATTCGGACAAAGGTAACAGACTTCTGGCTGAAAATATAGCAGATGTTATTTTAAAGGAAGTTTTTGGTAAAAATGGACATATGTAGAATTTATAGGCTGGAAGAACTAAGAATTAGTTGATATGAAAAAAGCGGCATTCAAACAAAAAGCAGGTCTTATTATATTTGGCGTGGTAGTTTTTTTTATTTTACTCGAAATCACCTTGCGTATAGGTGGGTTTGTAGTTACCCAAATTAAGGAAAAGGAATTTGTAGGGGAAAAATTAACTTCTCAAAAAAGTGATTATCGTATTCTTTGTCTGGGAGACTCAATGACTGCCAGAGGGTATAGTAAATGGCCTCTGTATCTTCAGGAAATTTTAAACAAAAGTAATACAGAAGTTAAATTTACTGTGATTGAGAAAGCAAAATCCGGCAATAACAGCGCAGTGATTCTTTCTGATTTAGAAAATTATTTAGATATATACGAGCCTGATATGGTAATTGCTATGATGGGAATAAATGATAAAGGGGATACAGTAAAGTATAAGGATGATATTTTCATTAAGATGGTCCTTTTTTTGCAGAATTTTAGGGTCTATAAGTTAATTAAACTTTTATGGGAACACACCTTTTATAAGTATGAGGAGTTAACGGGGAGGAAGATGAATAAAAATTTTGATAAAGCAGAAGATTACAAGGGCGAAGAAATTCAAACGATGATGAAAGAAGGTCGGGATACAACGCCGATTTACAGAGACGATGATATTAAACTTGCTCAAGATTATGACAGGTATAAGGAATATAAAAATTCTGAAAGCATATACAAAAAATTGCTGCTTGAGAATCCGAAGGATATCAGTGCCTATTTTGACTTAAGTTCATTGTATATCAGTCAAAAAAAATATAAAGAAGCGGAGGATGTTCTAGGAAGCGGAATAAAGATGAATAAATATAATGAAGAACTTTACTTAAGTTTAGCTAGGTTTTATGTAGATCAAAATAAGTATGATGAAGCCGGGGAAATTTTGATAAAAGCAGCTAAATCTCTTAAGGAAAAGATAAATAAAAATGAAGGAAACAGCCTTTCGATATATTTTGATTTAGGATCGGTTTATGTGCATCAGAAAAAATATAAAAGGAGTGAAAATATTATAAAAAAGGCAATAGAAATTGATCCACATAAGGCCGAGGGCTATCTAAGTTTAGCTTTGTGTTACAGAGAGCAGGGACGTTTTAATGATGCAGAAAACATATATAGGAAAACCGTTCAATTAAATCTGGATAGTATTGAACCCAATTTGGAATTTGCTAAATTTTATATAGATATAGGAAAACATGGAGATGCTTTGAAAGTTTTGCGAGAAGCTCAAGAAATTGATTCCACCAATAGAGAAGTAAAAGAATTAGCTGATATATGCCGTAAGTTAGTGAAACTTGAGGAAGTTTTTGCAGAGAGTCCGGATGATACCAATACCTTATTTCAATTGGCCCGCCTTTATTTATCAGTCGATAGTTTTAATCAAATAGATAGATTGTCTGAAATAATAATTGAAATGCCTCCACAAGATAATGAAGTATATTTAGATTTTGGAGTTCTTTTCAAAAGTAACAGACAATATGAAAACGCAAAACTTATGTTTAACAAGGTCATAGAATTAGATCCAAGAAACCACAGAGCACACATTGAGTTAGGATGGTGTCATGATGATTTGGCAGAGTATGAGGAAGCCGAGATGATGTTCAATAATGTTCTTGAATTGGCTCCTCACGATGTTGAGGCATATGCGAGGCTTGCAGCAGTATTTATTAAAAAAGGGGATTATAAAAGGGCGGAGGAAATATTTAGGAGGGCAATAGAGGTAAATCCTGAGAGTGAGAGGGCATATATTTCTTTAGGGGTGTTTTATATGGATCAAGTAAGATATTCTGAAGCAGAAAAGTTGCTTGATGAAGCCCGCCAGATATTGCCAGATAGCAGCTCGATATATAATATAACGTCTTTGCTTTATAACGAGAAAAAAGGGAGTGAATTAGCTAAAGAATTCCATGATAAAGGTGAGGATTTAGAATTAAAATATTATAATTCCCAGACTCAATATAACTATCAAAAGCTAAAAGCCGTAATCCTTAAAAGGGGTATAAAACTTTTATGTTCACAATATCCCTTAAGAAACGTATCAGCCTTAAAAAAAATGCTTGAGCCAAATGAAGGAATTATTTTTGTATCTAATGAAGAGCCTTTTAAGTCCGCTATAGAAAGTGGAACATTTGACGAATATTTCGTAGATAATTTTGCAGGTGATTTCGGCCATTGTACGGATAAAGGTAACATGTTATTGGCTAAGAATATAGCAGGTGTAATTCTAAATGAAGTTTTTGGTCAAAATTACTCCAAATGAAATTTTTTCTATCATAATGCGATTGAATTTGATACATTTGTTGTCGGCAGTTAGCCTGATTGTTTAAAAACAACGTATTTACTATATGGTAATATTACAGAACCTTAAATTGTAATATAATTTTTTATCTAGATATGAAAGAAACAACATTTAAACAAAAAGTTGGCCTCATAGTTTTTGGCTTATGTGTATTCTTTGTTTTAATCGAGATAGTATTGCGTCTTGGAGGATTTATAGCTACGGTAGTGCAGGAGCACAAAAATAAGGCTGCTCTTTCTAAGAAAAGTGATTATTGTATCCTTTGTTTAGGAGAATCCACCACTGCAGGTGAGTGGCCCCCACACTTAGAGGGAATATTAAATAGTTTTAATATAGGAAAAACATTTACGGTTATAGATAAAGGAAGAAACGGCACTAATACGGCTTTTGTCCTGGCTCATTTAAAAGAATATTTAGACAAATATAATCCTGATATGGTTATTACAATGATAGGAATAAATGATGGTATAGATACTGTCAAGTATGCAGACCATATTTTGGCTAAATCTATTCTTTTTTTTCAGGATTTTAGAGTATACAAATTGATAAAACTTTTATATACACATGTTACATATAAGATAGCACAGTTAGGGACTGCTTACGCATCTACGGATGATAATGTGGAGGATTTTATTGCTAAGGATGATACTTCCAGTAGAATTTTGAATGAGGATGTAGAGGAATTTTATAATGTGAAACCAAGAAGAGTTAAGGAAGAGGTGACAAAAAAGCCTAAAGTGAAGCCATACAGCAAATTAGGTCATGATTATATGCAGGAAGGGGAATATCAAAAGGCTGAGATGATGTATAAAAAAGCTATTCCCATAAATTTTGAAGATCTTTATCCATATTTTGATTTAGGACGTCTATATATAATTCAAGGCAAATATGACCAAGCTGAAGAAATACTAAAAGCGGCTATAGAGGCTGATCCAAACCAAGGGGAAGGATATATCAGGCTGGGTGAGTGTTATAAGGCGCAGGAGAAGTATGAAGAAGCGTGCGCAATGCTTGAGAAAGGCATTCAGTTAGGTTCTGATGATACGGGCAATTATATGGATCTCGCAGTCTGTAATAGAAAAAGAGGAAAAGTTGAGGAAGCCATTGATATATTAGTAAAATTAAAAGAGATGAATGTACATGAAGAGAGGGTATATTTAAAGTTAGGCTGGTCTTATATTGAACAGCAAAGATATGAAGAAGCGGAGAAAATATTTGAAGAAGCAGCGGTGCTGTTTGAGGATGAGATAAAGAGAAAGCAGAAAAGTATTTATGTGTATTTGGATTTGGGATGGCTTTATCTACACGAAAGGAAGTATAAGAAGGCAGAGGAAATATTGAAATTAATAAAAAATGA
>QNBN01000016.1 GCA_003645695.1 Spirochaetota bacterium
GATTAATAAATTGGTCAGTCAAAACAATCGGACTATTCTTCTCAAACTTGTCCAGAAAACTGGAATTTACCCATACCCTGGAGATACCATATATAGACACAATAATCACCACAACAGCAAAAATCATGGTAACATATTTGTATTTCACTATTTTCATTGCAAATGAGAAAGCAAAATTATCCTTATTCGAATCACTACTATTTCTTAGTCCTCTATTTTTTCTCCTCAATTTCGGAAGTCCAAATAACATCAACTCAGCTGGTATTATAGTTAAAGAAAAGAACATTGCAGTTACCACACCGAAAGCTGTAAAAAGCCCAAAATATTTAATTGGATAAACCTGAGAAGTAAGAAGAGAAATAAACCCAACAGCTGTTGTTATTGCTGCCATTAGAACTGGTTTCCACATGTTGTGGATCATATCTTTAACAGCTTCATATTTTGAAGCAAAAGGGTGATCTCGCATATATAGATTAAGATTACTGTAAAGATGAATACCATATGCGACTCCTATAGCAATAAGCATAACTGGGATCATCGTAGTAACAGAATAAATCGGGATATTTAACAATGCCATTAAACCAAACGTCCATATAGTACTAAATAGTACGATAAAAAGGGTAACAATTGTGCTTTTAATACTGCGAAGCAATAAAAATAGAACTATAACAATTACTAATAAAACTGCTGGTACCATCCTCTTCATATCGTTTGGCATAAGATAGGCTAAAGTTCCTTCGACGATGGGCTGTCCGGCAACATACAGCTTTTCTGGACCTTCATAACTTTTTGCAAGCTCTAGTATTTTTTTATAAAAATCATGGGAAAAAACATCATCATTTATTTTTGCAATAATTAATGTTGATTTCTCATCATTAGAAACAATTCTCCCAAATACCATTTTATTACTATGAACCTTTTGCCGTAAGTCATTGAGCTTATCAGAATTTCTTGGAACTCTTTTATAAAATGCTCTAACATCTAATCCCTCCTCTGTGCCAATAATGTTATCCGCTGTATAGAGAGAGGTAACATCATTCTTTTCAATTTCCTTCATTTTCTGAAGCTTTTTTGTAATATCCTTTATCTTCTTTAATGTTTGATAATTATAGATACCTTTATCATTTTCAACCGCAATTATGATTGCATCTTTTATATTAAACCACTTTTCCGCCATATTGCTATATACAAAAGCCGGATGTTTTTGAGGCATATATTTGTTTAAGTCTGTTTCCATACGTGAATTTGATTTCATCACTAAAAAAAACCCTATTGTAAAAACAATAACAACAATAAGTATAAACCATGGATATTTTAGAAATCTGTTTAACAGCTTTGGCAATTTTCTCTCCTAATATTTAGTTTTGTTAATTAGTTATCATTAACTAACCAATATTAATAAAAAAAATTAAATAAAAATTATTTTATATATAAGTTCTATAAGTTTTTCTGACTTTTCCATAAGTGAAAACTTAAAATTAGATCTTCGCCATTTAAAAACAATTAAATGTAAATAACCAAAAATGACATTACCTAAATCTTCTGTTTCAATATCAATAACTTCCCCCTCTTCTCTGGCCTGATTAATAATCATATTAAGCAAACTATGACGATTGTCAAAAATTGCCTGTAATTTATCATTAATTCTCTTATCAGGCTGAAATATATCATCAGAAAAAATTATAGATGTCATCTGGGGATATCTTTCAAGGAATTCAATCTGTAAAAAAATGAGTCTCCTTATCTTTTCTTTTGTACCTTTAACCTTTTTAAGGTTATCCTTCAGTATGTTTCCAAATTCTAATATTCTATCCAGTATTCCTAAAATTATATCTTCTTTACTTGCAAAATGACGATAAATAGCAGGTTCTGATATTCCTACACTTTTTGCAAGGTTCCTTATAGAAAGTGCCGAATATCCCTTCTTATGAATTATTTTTATTGCTTCATCAATAATTTGCCTTTTTCTTTCAGCTGTCGTAAGACGTATTGTCATCTTAAAGCCTCTATTATGTTAACAATTGATAACATAATAATATATTTTATCGAAAGGTCAATTAAAAAAACTCACTATCAGACTTCATTCTCTGTTTTACGTCCTCTATCACCTCTGGATATCCCATTTACTTATTATTAAGCAAACTTATCTTCTTGTTCACAAAAATAGCTACAGATATGATTGTCTGGTAATTTTAGACTCGAATTTGTTTTTTTAAATTTTTATAATTGATATTTAAGAAATTTAAGAAACAATTTTTTCTAAAAGCTTTTAAAACTATATGTATTAATCAATTGTAGACTTTATTATAATAATTTTATAAATTTCTTATATAAGGAACAATAAATTTCATTTTTTTAGGCAGGGGTTAATATAAATGGCAACATCATATACTGGTAAAATAGAAAAGATTGCCTTTATAGGAAATTATCTTCCGAGAAAATGCGGTATTGCAACATTTACAACAGATCTTCTTCATTCTATTCAGGATATTTCTTCAGATTGTAGTTGCTGGGCTATTGCTATAAATGATACTTCAAAAGGGTATAATTATCCACAGGAGGTTAGATTTGAGATAAACCAGAACAAAATACAGGATTATCATCTTGCTGCGGAATTTCTGAATATAAATAGAGTAGATGTTGTTAGCTTACAACATGAATACGGGATATTTGGCGGTAAAGAGGGTGTTTACATACTTTCAACTCTAAAAAATTTAAATATACCCATTGTCTCTACTCTTCACACAGTTTTGGACGAGCCAAATAAAGATCAGCTCTTCATATTGAGGGAGATTTGTGATATTTCTTCCAGAGTAGTAGTAATGAGTCAAAGAGCTGAGGTTATGCTTGAAACTGTTTATGGGATTTCAAGGGAAAAGATAGTTGTTATTCCTCATGGAATTCCTGACATACCTTTTATTGATCCAAACTTTTATAAGGATCAATTCGGGGTGGAAGGAAAAAGGGTTATTCTTACCTTTGGTCTACTGTCACCAAATAAGGGTATTGAGTATATGATTGATGCCATGCCTACTATTGTTAATAGGTATCCTGATACCGTTTACATTGTACTTGGAGTTACACATCCGAATATCAAGCGGATCTATGGAGAAGAGTACAGACACAACCTGCAGAGAAAAGCGCAGAATAATGGGGTTGAAAAAAATATTATATTCTACAATAGGTTTGTTGACATAGGAGAATTAATTGAGTTTTTGGGTAGTGCAGATATTTATGTTACACCATATCTCGGTGAAAAACAGATTGTATCAGGTACACTTGCTTACGCTATGGGAGCAGGAAAAGCAATAGTATCCACTCCATACTGGTATGCTGAGGAAATGCTATCAGATGGGAGAGGAAGACTTGTTCCTTTTAAAAATTCTGAAGCTCTTGTAAAAGAAATTATTGACCTTTTTGATAATGATATAGAGAGACATGCAATTAGAAAGAGAGCATACAAGTATTCTCGTAATATGATCTGGAGAGAAGTTGCAAAGATGTATTATAATCTGTTTAAAGAATTAAAATTGGAGCAGTATAGGAAACCCATAGTTACAAGGGGTTTCGATGCAGCATATAACTCTCTTAGAGCACTTCCTGAAATAAATCTCACACATCTCAAGAATCTAACCGATGATACAGGAATTATCCAGCATGCAAGGTATGTTGTACCACACAGAATTCATGGGTACTGCACTGATGACAACGCAAGGGCTCTTATTGTAACTGTACTTGCAGACAGAATTTTACCTGAAGATGAAACGCTACAAAGTTTGAAATTCAAATATCTAGCTTTCCTGGAGCATGCCTTTAATGGCGAAACAGGTAGATTTAGAAACTTTATGTCCTATGATAGAAAATGGCTTGAGGATGCTGGTTCAGAGGATGCACATGGAAGAGCACTGTGGGCATTGGGTGTAATGGTTAATCATATGGGCTCTGAAAGTGTAACAGCTATGATATTAAACTTATTTAGTAGAGCATTACCTGCAGTTGGTCAATTTAAATCTTTAAGAGGGTTATCCTATAGCCTTCTTGGAGTATCCATGTATTTGAACAGGTTTGACGGGGATAGTAATGCAAAAAGGCTTCGGGATAGCATTGCTGAATCAATTTACAGAAGATATGTTGAAAACTCTGATTCATCCTGGAGATGGTTTGAAGATATATGCACCTATGCAAACCCGAGAATTTCCCAGTCTATGATTATTGCCGGGCATCAGATGGATCGAAAGGATATTGTACAGGCGGGTATTGATTCGCTTGATTGGTTGCTTCATATTCAGAAGGATGAAAGAGGATATTTTGTTCCGATTGGAAATCAGGGATGGTTCAAAAAGGGAGGTGAAAAGGCCAGGTTCGACCAACAACCAATTGAAGCAAGCTCGATGATAGATGCTCTTGCAACTGCATTTGCTGTAACAGGTGAAAATCATTGGCGGGAAGAAGCTTTTAATGTATTTGAGTGGTTTCTTGGAAAAAATGATATGCACAGTTCTATCTACGATTATACAACTGGTGGTTGCAGGGATGGTTTACAGGCAGATGGTGTTAATCTAAACCAGGGTGCAGAATCTACAATATCCTGGTTGTTGTCTCTTTTGAGGATATACTCTTTAAAAGCTGAGAGTAGTTCTATAGCAGTAAAAAATCATGGTTTATAGAAAAATCTCCTACTTCAGAACAATAATTTCATGGAGAAATTGCCATGTCACCAAAACCTATCGTAATAGTCAGTTCTTATCCTCCTAGATTATGCGGTATTGCTACATTTGCAGAAGAGGCAAGGGAGTTTATTCAGAGAGCTAATCCCAATAGGGATGTCCTTGTAGTAAGCCATACAGATGGGAAGGGAAATGGTGTTTATCCAATCATAGATTTAGACAGACGTGATTGGTGGAAATATGTTGCAAAAAAAATTGAAGAATTGGACCCGTGGGTTGTACATATTGAGCATGAGTATGGTCTTTATGAATATAAGGATAATAGAGGAATAGGTGATGGCAATGAAGGATTTTTAAACCTTCTTGACGCAATTAGTGAACGTCCACTGATTGTAGAACCCCACACTGTTCACGGACGATTAAGAGATTTTGAAGCAAATTTTATATACAGATTAAGTCAGAGAGTTGATGTATTGATATTAAAATGCCACTATCAAAAATGGAGGCTGGAATGGACTTTACCAGCTTATGGTTGGGAGGTACCTAAGAATATCATGGTGATACCACACGGAGCTCGACCTGATAAACTCTGGAGTCCTGAGGAGATCCAGCAACTTAGAAAAGAGTTGGGACTTTCTGAAGAAAATGGTATTGCCCCCCACATTGTTGGGATGATTGGATGGATACAATCTAATAAAAGATGGGATATACTCCTTTCCATGTGGGAAAAGGTACATGATGAAATTTTTAGAATCACGGGTGAAGATTGGGATTTACTAGCCGCAGGTGCTATGAGAGATCCCAATCACAGAATAGAATATGAAAAATGGAAAGAGCAAACCCTGGAACTTCAGCAGAAAGGTATAGCTCACTATTATGAGTTTATACCTAGAGGTGATTTATACTATAAAGTAATGGCAGTCTGTGATTTTATTGTTTTGCCTTCTATTGATGAAACACAATCCGGTACTCTTGCACGAATAATTGCCTTGAGAAAACCATACATAACAACAGCCCCAATGGAGGGTTTGACAGCCCAAACTTTAGAGAGTGAAGGAGGATTGTTATTTACAACAAGAGAGATGCTGAAAAAGAAGATAATAAGACTTGCAACAGATAAAAGATTAAGACAAGAACTGAGCAATAATCTTGATAGATACCTTAAAAATGTTGTTTCATGGGAAAGAGTAGCTCAGCAGTACAACGAAGCTTATGAACTCGCGAGATGGGCGAAAAGCAGAGGAAAACGCGTAGAGTTATCGAAAGAGTTTTAGTTTTGAACATGTGCTATTATTATACAATCTAAATTAAGATGGGAGAATAGATATGGGGAAGAGTTCAGAGGTGCTTTTTAGGCGTTATGATCTAAATCCGATTATAACTTCTTCTGATTTGCCTTATCTTGCAAATACTGTTTTTAATGCTGGTGCTATTAAATTCAACGAAAAAATTCTGCTTCTTTTAAGGGTTGAGGATAGGAGAGGTATATCACATTTGCTGGTTGCAAAGAGTGATGATGGAATTACTAACTGGAAGTTCGATGATAAACCTACATTTATACCAGAACCGGATAAACATCATGAGGAGATGTGGGGAGTTGAAGATCCACGTATTACGTATATGGAAGAGCTCAAGCAGTGGGCAGTTGTGTATACGGCATACTCACATATGGGTCCCCTGGTATCACTTGCGTTGACCAGGGATTTTGTGCATTTTGAGAAGCGTGGTCCTATTATGCCTCCAGAGGATAAAGATGCAGCTATATTTCCGGTACGTTTTAATGGCAGGTGGGCGTTAATTCATAGGCCAGTAATAAGTGCACCTACAGCGAGTGCACACATATGGATATCTTTTTCCCCTGATTTGAAACACTGGGGTGATCATAAAGTTTTGATTCGTGCACGTGAAGGTGGTTGGTGGGATTCAAAGAAAGTGGGACTTAATACACCACCAATAAAAACTGATGATGGTTGGCTTGTAATGTACCATGGTGTAAGAGAGACTGCTTCCGGGGATGTTTACCGTCTTGGTTTGGCCCTTCTTGATCTTGAAGATCCGTCAGTAGTAAGATACCGTTCGAAAGAATGGGTCTTAGCTCCTCAGGAGAAGTATGAACGCGAAGGTGATGTTGAAAATGTAATTTTCCCATGCGGATGGGTTTGTGAGAACAACGATTTGAAACTGTACTACGGTACTGCTGACACATCAATAGCACTTGCAACAGCAAGATTGGATCATGTTATTGAATGGTTGAAAGAAACTGGAGAGAGGGATCCGTCATGCGTGTAGCAATGTTATCTCCAATAGCCTGGAGAACACCTCCAAGGCATTATGGCCCATGGGAAAGAGTTGTTTCCCTTATTACAGAGGGGTTGGTAGAGAATGGATATGATGTAACACTTTACGCCACCAAGAATTCTATAACTAAAGCAAAACTCCATGCCGTTTGCCCTCGAGGATATGAGGAAGACAAGAGTATTAATCCAAAAGTGTGGGAATGTCTACATATTTCAGAGCTTTTTGAACATGGTGATGAATATGATATAATTCATAATAATTTTGACTTTTTGCCCCTTACCTATACACATATGACAAAAACCCCTGTTGTAACAACTATACATGGATTCTCATCTCCCGATATTCTACCGGTGTATAAGAAGTACAACGGTAAAGCCTATTATGTATCAATTAGCAATGCCGACCGTTCGAATGAGCTTGATTATATAGCCACGGTCTATCACGGTATAGATATAGAAAACTTTCAGCTAAACCTGTATCCAGATGACTACTTATTATTTTTTGGAAGGATTCACAACGACAAAGGAACAAAAGAGGCAATAGAAATAGCTAAAAGAGCCGGAAAAAGGCTTATTATTGCGGGTATAATACAAGACTATGATTATTTTAAAAAATATGTAAATCCTTATATAGATAGGGAAAATATTATTTATGTTGGAAGTGCGGGTCCTGAAAAGCGAAATAATCTTCTTGGTCATGCCTATGCACTGTTGCATCCTATTAATTTTAAAGAGCCTTTCGGTCTTTCGGTTGTAGAATCTATGGCTTGTGGAACTCCTGTCGTTGCATTTAAAAAAGGCAGCATGCCAGAATTAATCGTAAATGGAAGAACGGGTTTTTTGGTAGACTCTATTGAGGAAGCTGTAGAAATATTACCCCTTGTAAAATCGTTAGATAGAAGCTCCTGCAGAAGATGGGTTGAAGAAAATTTTACTCAGGAAAAAATGGTAAATGAATATATAAAAGTTTATGAGAAGATAGTGGGAGTAAAACAAAAGTGATTGGAAAAAATAGTATAATAGAAAGATATGAAAATAATCCAATACTAACTAAAGATGATATTCCATATCCCGTTGAGACGGTTCATAACGCTGCAGCAACTCTCTTTAATGATAGAATTATTCTATTATTCCGATCTCATCTTAGGAATGGAAGGTCAATAATAGGCATAGCACAGAGTGATGATGGATTAAAGTTTAAGGTTAGTAATAAGCCATTTTTAGTTCCTGCTGAAAAAAATAAAAGCTCGTATATCGATGATTTTGCACTTTATGAAGAGTACGGTGTTGAGGACCCGAGAATCACAAGGATAGATGAGTATTACTACATCACATATAGTGCATATTCGCGATTTGGTGTTCGAATTGGACTTGCTCGAACAAAAGATTTTAGAGAAGTTGAGAGGGTAGCTTTTATTTCTCAATCGGATATGAGAAATGTTGTAATATTTCCAGAAAAGATTGATGGAAAGTATTATCGCCTGGATAGGCCCCATACTGAAATAATGCCATGGTCTATATGGCTTTCCTCATCTACGGATTTAGTTCATTGGGGAAATTCAAGAATTGTAATAATGCCTTTAAAATATCACTGGGATGAAATGAAAGTTGGTCCAGGAACTCCTCCAATAAAAACTAATGAAGGTTGGCTTCATATATTTCATGGTGTTTTCAAGACAATGGATGGAGCAGTTTACCGTCTCGGCGTTGCTCTGCACAATTTGAAAGACCCATCTGTTGTTGTTGGAGTTTCTGATGAATGGATACTTCAACCGGAAGAATTGTATGAAAGGGTTGGTTATGTGCATAATGTAGTGTTTAGTTGTGGGATGGTAAAAACTGGAGTTGATGATCTAATAATCTACTGGGGTGGAGCAGATTCCGTTCTATGTGCGGGAAAAACAAAGATCAGCCACCTGGTATCTCTATGTAAAAGTAAAAATAGGCCTGGAATAGTGTAGATAATAGTAATAACATAAAATTTAACATACTCGCGAAAGTGAGAATCTTTATTACACTTTTGTATTTAATATGTAGTAAACTATGGAAATTCATATTCCAATTAGTGAAGATACAGGCTCTACGGCCGGGATGACGTATAAAAAGATATTATTGTATATACAGAAAACTAAATATTTTTAATTTTTGCAATATTATGCTATGAAGTAGAGGATATTTCTTTCACTTCATATTCATAGATTGTTTTATTTCTTGTAATCTGAAAACCTATAACAGCGGACAGGCCGGCTGGTAAGCTATAATATAGACCGAAAATCTCTATTGTCATAACAGCAGCAGCGATAGGAATATTCATACTGCTTGCAAGCATTCCTGAAAAACCTGCTGCAATAAATGCAAAGTGGGTAGCGGTAGAATTATCAATATTTAAAATTTCGGCAAATGTAATACCTATTAACATACCTACTATAGCTGCAGGTCCTGTAAACCCAGCACTCATTCCCGAGCCTACAGTAATGCAATTAGCTAATGATTTTACTAGCAGCATTATAATAAGTGTTATAAATATTGGAATAGATGAGGAGATATTACCTCTTAAAATATACATATCTTTAATAAGAATGGCATCCATAAAACTTGAACTTGTCCCCAATAAATTGGGATTTATTAACCAGGACAATAATGAGGCGATTATTGTTCCCGTTAGGACCTTTATAAATATATAGCCGCTCCCCCTCTTTATAAGTTTTGAAATAGTGCTGTAAATCCATGTATAAAAACCTCCTGCAAGGCCGGCAATAATTGCCAATACTAAAAGCCATCCAATCATTTTCAAATTCATAAACTCATCGACAACAAAAAATTGGTAAAAGGATTTAAAACCTAATGCTTTTGCAAAATAAACTGCAGATGAGCTGGATAATATCGCAGGGAATAGGTCCTTATAGCCCATTTTATCTTTTTGAATGATTTCAACCGCAAATATACCTCCTCCAATGGGGGTATGAAAGATTGTTCCAACAGCGGCTGCCATCCCACAAATAGTTGCTGTGCGAACATCCTCTATTGTAAATCCTAGCTTTTTTAATTTATCAACTATATACGAAGAAACACCAGCAGTTACACGGCCAACTGGACCAACAATTCCCCCATTTCCATAGGTTGAAATTGTGGCAATCCCGGCTAGATATTTGAAGATAGTTATCTTTATACTTAATACCCCCATGTTGTTGCGTAGAGATTTAATGTAGGATGGTATACCTTCTCCCTGTGCCAATGGTTCAATCCTGTATATCAAAGCCCCATTTATAACAGCTCCAATTAAAGGGAAAAGAAATAGCGGTAATTCGAATATTTGCAGGAATTCATAACTTTTTTTAATGAAAAATGCGAAGCTATGTACAATTATAACTCCTAAAAATCCTGATAATGACGAGATAAATACCCATTTTATTAGGTATTGATATGAAATTTTGGTATCTTTATTTATCTTTATTTTAGAGAAAATTATTTTTTGAATTTTGCCAGGAATTTTTGCAGTGATCTTCATAGAGATTTTATCCAGTTAAAGCAGTCGAGCAGTTAGATGCTTAATAATTTTTGATAGTAACTTTTTATCAGCATATTTAATACTATTTATGACCAACCAGCTATAAGGGTCTTTATCATACCATCTCCTCTTTTCAGTCATTGGGAAATCAACAACATGTCTGTCTATTAATGAATCATCATAATCTGTAATAATTTCTTTTAGCTCGTTGATAATATCATCCCTACATTCTTTATCCTGATTCTTTAAAAGATTTAATAGAAGGGCAAGCCGTGGATTATTATCATACCATCTCTTTTTTCTATTATTACGCATGATTAAAACCCCTAAAAAATAAATCTAAGTTGGTTATAGATCTTACCTTTTTCAATATAGGTTAAATATAAAATAAGGCACTTCAGCTGAATTATGTATTTCTATATTATTTAATAAAACCTATCTTAAGAAATATAGAACATCTTCAATTTATTCTCAATTATAACGAAGTTTTAAATATCTGCAATTATTTTTCTATATATTTTAGATTTCGTCGCTTTGCTCGAAAGGATAAAAATCTGAGTTTCTATTAAAATTCAAAGTTTATTTGCCTATTTTATTATTAGGAGTAATTTTTTAGTAGGAGTATGGTAGATTTTAAAAATATTTTTTATCATGATATTTTTTATCATAGGAGTTTAAAATGGGATTTAATGCGGGAATTATAGGGCTTCCCAATGTTGGGAAAACAACAATTTTCAATGCCTTGAGCAATACAAAAGCCGAAATGGCAAATTATCCTTTCTGTACAATAGAACCTAATAGGAGTATTGTTGCTGTACCGGATGAAAGGTTAAACAAAATATCAGATATCTTGAAAAAAGAAAATCCAATTCCAACTAAAATAGAGTTTGTAGATATTGCAGGCCTTGTGAAAGGTGCTTCAAAAGGAGAAGGATTAGGAAATAAGTTTTTATCCCATATCCGAAATGTAAATTCTATTATTCATATTGTAAGATGCTTTGAAAATAGCAATGTTGCTCATGTAGAGGGAAGAATTGACCCAATAAGGGACATTGAGCTTGTGAATACTGAATTAATACTCTCTGATATTGAATTGCTAGAAAATGCTAAGATAAAACTCGAAAGAAAAGCAAAATCAGGAAATAAAGAAGTTAAAAAGAGATTAGAGTTGGTTTGCGAAGTTATAAAAATTCTTAATAATCTTGACAGTGGGAAAGCATTACTTGATGAAAAATTGAAAGAGAAGGGTTTTGGAGATGATGATTTTGTTTTATTGAAAGAGTATGGGTTGATCAGTTTAAAGCCTGTTTTGTACCTTGCTAATGTGGGTGAAAATGGATTGAGCAATACCTATTCCGATGAAGTCAAGAGATATGCGGAATCTACTGATGCCCAATTTCTCTCTATTTCAGGGAAGATTGAAGAAGAAATATCGGAGCTACCTCCGGATGAAAAAACTGAGTTTCTTAATGCAATGGGGCTTTCTGAATCCGGGCTAACAAGGCTTATAAAGAGTTCTTATAAACTGCTTGATCTAATAACCTTCTATACTACAGCTACTCAACTTCAAGCATGGACTATTAAAAATGGAAGTAAAGCTCTAACTGCTGCTTCAAAAATTCACACAGATTTTTCAAAAGGCTTTATAAAAGCAGAGGTATACAATTACAAAGATTTAATAGAAGCAGGATCCGAACATGCTTTAAGAGAATCAGGAAAACTCAAATTCGAGGGGAAAGATTATGCTGTAAAAGATGGAGATATTATTAAATTTCACTTTAATGTCTAATTTCTGTTAATTTTTTTTTAATAGAGATATATTTAATATTTTATCAAGCTTTGTAAATACAAGTGTTTTATGTATCGTTGACCCTTCAAGTACGATAATAACTAACTCACCTTTATAGCTATTTATTGTTGCATTGCATGAAACCAACATGCCGATATCAACTGATGTTGCTATTTGTTGCTCCGTCAATATGAATTTCCACTTTAAGAATCCATTTTTTAACATCCTTACAAGCATTGATGTGAATTTGTTCCATTCAAATGAGTCCATAGGAGCGAGGAATTTTACAAGGACTTCATTATCTTTTGTCTTTTTTATAATGTATTTTTCTCCGTTTTCCATATGTCATTCCTGATATTTTTTAAAATTCTAATTCAAAAACCAGTATTTATCAAATATAAAATCATTAGATTATAACTTTCTTTACTTTTTTGCATATCACTTATATATTATTGATGAGAAAACGGAGTGAGTGGATATAAAATGGGAAAGATGAAGGATGTTTTTAGTAAACTTAAACAATTACAGGATATTCTTTTAAAGCAGTTTGCTGCAGAGGAGGAAATTGAAGAAATCCCTCATGATCTCAAAAAGATGAAATCTAAGTATGAGAAATTAAAAAGAAGTCTGGAAGAAAATAATAAAAATATTGAAAACTATACAAAAACCATTGAAGAATTAAGAAAGAATATAGAAGCTTTAAATGCAGACAAACAGAAGTATGAAAATCAGATATTGCAGATTAAAACACAGAAAGAATATGAAGCTCTTACAAGTGAGATAGCTCAAATTGAAGAAAAGATCACAATGATGAAGGAAGAAGAAGAAGATTTAAACAATGAGCTTGTTAAAATTAGTAAGGAAATTGAAAAGGAAGGTGTAGAACTTCAAAGTTTAGAAGAAACTATTGCAGTTAAAGAAAAAGAGGTTAAGGAACTTTTAGAAAAGAAAAAGGAAGAGCTGGATGGCTACCTGAAAGAAAGGGATAAAATTGCAGCGGGCCTAGATGAAGAGGTAATTTACAAGTTTGAAAAGATCGTTAAAAACAAAGACGGTTTAGGGATAGTTTCAATAAGAAATAACGTATGTATGGGTTGTAATATGATACTTCCTCCTCAATTTGTTAATGATGTTAGAAGGGAGGATAGTATCATTTTCTGTCCGAACTGCTCCAGAATTTTATACTACTACGATGAAGAATCCCGGGTGCCTGAACAGAGTGTTACAATTTAATCAATACTTCGATCTGGTTTTTAGTATTCAGACCTTATTTAATATTATTAATACCATAACAATTACTCTAACAAAAGGGCCTATTAATTGTTGAAGATATATATTGATGGTGGATCAAGGGGTAATCCCGGGGATGCTGCAATTGGTGTTGTGGTATATAATGATAAAAGTGAGGAAATCTATCGTTTTGGTGAAAAAATAGGCACTAAGACAAACAATGTTGCTGAGTACAGCGCATTGATTAGAGCACTTGAGCATTTAAAAAAAATGATTTCAAACACTGATGAGAAAATATTAATATACTCGGATAGCGAACTGCTTGTAAAACAGATTAATGGTATTTATAAGGTAAAAAATAAAAAATTAAAAACACTATATGATAAAGCCAAGAGTTTACTAAAAAATTTTAAAAATATAGAAATTAAGCATATAGTTCGTGAAAAAAATACTGTTTCAGATTGGATAGTAAATAGAGTTTTAGATAACAGAGAATATAACTAAAAATACAGACCAGCAGATTGGCCGCGGAAGCCAAGTGCTTCTGAGGAAAGTCCGGGCTCCTAAAGGGGAAAGCACCGGGTAACACCCGGGAGGAGTGATCCTATGGAAAGTGCCACAGAAACCAGACCGCCCTTTTAAAGGGTAAGGGTGAAAGGGTGGGGTAAGAGCCCACCGCCTGGAATGGTAACATTCCAGTGGCTGGTAAACCCTGCTTGGAGCAAGGCCGAATAGACGGGCTAAAGTGTCCCCGCTTAATGCCCGCGGGTAGGCTGCTTGAGGTACAATGTACCCTAGAGAGATGGCCATTAAAACAGAACCCGGCTTATTGCTGGTCTGTATATTTTTTATTTTTGTCTTCATTGAAATAATCATAGTAAAAATAATCATAGTTAAAAATATTTTGAGGATATAAAATTCTGTGAATCAATTTGATGGATAAAACCATATTTTTGAAAAGCTATTTTTTGAGGAAGTGGAATAATGGAAATAGATGTTAAATGTGTTTCTGATCTGAATAAAAATGAAATTAATCTAATTTCCACAGATTATCTTTTAGAATACCAACCAGCTTCAAGAGAAAAAGGAGATGTAGGAGAATCGAATAATAATAAAGATGAGTATAGTTATTTAATACCTCCTCTTTTAATCTACAAAGATCAGGTTTATCTACCTGTATTTGGCAGAGATATAATTGAAAAACAATTTAAAAAATTGGGCAAACTAAGGATGGCCCTTTCAATTTTCAGGTATAAAAATAATAAAATATTGTTCAGATACCTGCTATTTTTAAAGAAGAGTTATCTAGGATTTAATCAGGTAGAAAAAGCAATTTTTCTTAAGAGGTTTAAAGATAGTGTTGGACAAAATATCTATAAGGATTTAGAGATAAATCCTAAAAGCGTCAGTGGCTATGAAAAGTTATTGAAAGCTTCGGATAAAATTAAAAATGATTTAGTAACAGGTAAAATTAACGAGATAAACTTGTTTGAAATATTCTATCTGTTTGAAAGGAATCACTGGGATAAAATTGAAGATTTTGTGGTAAGACTGAAAATAGGAACAAAGAAAAGAATGGAAGTTATAGATATGATTTATGATATAACCCAAAGGGATAATCTTTCCCCGGATGCCTTAATTAATATTCCGGAAATTAGTAAAGTATGGGAACAAAAAATAGACCCACCGCAAAAAGGGGAAAGGATATATGCAATTCTTTTTGGGAGAAGGTACCCCGAAATAACCAGTTTTAAGAAAGACTTCTATAAACGTTTAAAACATTTAAGGCTTGGTAAAGATATTCGCTTTCAAATTCCTCCAAACTTTGAAAAGTGGGAGTTTAATATCAATTTCCACTTTAGAGATTTAAAAGAGTTTAAAGAAAGAATTACAAAACTGCAATCAATTATGGAAAGTAACAACTTTGAGGAACTTTTAAAAATGAGATTTTGATTTTATTTAAAATCCATCGTTTTTTCGATTACTTCAAGCATTTTTATCAAATCTCTCTTAATTTCTTCAATCTTTTGGGAAAGGGAGGAGGAATCTTCTTCTTTGAGTAAATTCTTCCACAGAATCTTTTTTGCTCCAGGGATACTGTATCCATGGGTATATAGAAGTTTTTTAATTGATACTATAATTGCAATATCTCTTCTTGTGTACAATCTATGTCCAGACTTATTTTTAAAGGGCTGTAAGAATGGGAACTCCTTTTCCCAGTATCTTAAAATGTAAGGTTTAATACCTGTTATTTTGGAAACATCCCCAATTGTATAAAAGATATCACTTTTTTCTTGAGCCAATTTTGTTCTCTGTACCCCTGATTAATCTTTTAATATTCTCTCTATGTGATACAATAACAGCAATAAAAAGGAGAATTGAAAAGATAAGCGTGTAGATATCACCAAATTTGTAGTAAAGAAAAATATTGGTAGCCATAAAAATGAAAGCTGCTGATATTGAGCCTAAGGATACATATCTGAATATAAAGAAAACTATCAAAAAGATTATTACAGCAATTATAATTGCATAGGGACTGATTGCGATTGAAACTCCTAAACCAGTAGCTACCCCTTTACCACCTTTAAACTTAAGATAGGGTGAAAAGAGATTACCAAGAATTACAGAAAGTCCAAACAGTAATCTGTATAGTTCCACATTACCCATCATGTTGGAGAAAAAATAGACTGTTAAAAAGGCCTTACCAACATCAATTATTAGAACGATAAGTCCAGCGGTTAGTCCTGAAGCTCTGAGTACATTTGTAAATCCTATGTTACCTGAACCAAGAGTTCTAATATCCTTATGCTCTTTTAATCTCACAAAAATGTAACCTGTTGGGATACCCCCAATCAAAAAAGCAATTAAAAGAAGAATTACAGGTTTAAACATATCTTATCGCCCTCATTCCAGGATTAAACCAAAAACTCGCAATTCATTGTACAAAAATATCCAGAAGTGTAATTCTAACCTAAGAGCAGTAGTCCTAAAATACTTTGAATTTCAAACATCCTTAAGATCCCTGTTTTCACAGGAATAACACCTAATCCACTGTATTTGATCTGCTGTTTTATTCAGTTTAATTGCATAAATAAAGTTAATGGCACAAATAAAGCTATAGATTAATATACACTCTTAAGAATAAAATTTGGTAATCAGTACAATTTTATTTAAGTTTAAAACTTGTCTATCCATCTCTTATTAACACGGTAATAGGTACACCCACAAAATCTACATTTTTTCTGATGTTATTTATAATAAAACGTTTATAGTTCTCATTGACTTTGTCATTTTTATTTACAAAAAACTCAAAAATCGGCGGTGCAGTATCCTTTTGATAACCATATTTTATATAAATACTGTGTAGGGTAAATCTATGCATAATTGCATTAATTGTAGTAGTTTTAACTTTTTTTGTATAGTTATTATACACCTTTATAATGTTTTTTAAAAGTTTAATTTTATTATAACTCTTAATTGCTGAAATAGGAACCCTCGAAGCAAAGCTAATATGTGGAAACTTGTAATCGAGCTGATCTAGATAATCCCTTTCTTTAACACCATGCTTCATCATTATATCCCATTTATTAATCGCAAGGATCAATCCTTTTTTTTCCTTAACAACAAGATCAGCTATTTTTTTATCCAGAGAAGTAATTCCTTCTGAAGCGTCAATTACAAGAATAACTATTGTTGAATTTTTAATCGATTCTTTAGCGCGCACCAGACTATAAAAATCAACATTTTTCTTTATCTTTTTCGATTTTCTAATTCCAGCGGTATCAACAAACCTTACTATGTTATTTTCAAGTTCAAGGTATTCATCAATTGAATCTCTTGTTGTTCCCGGAAGATTACTGACAATAGCTCTTTTATTGCCAATTAACATGTTCAACAGGGAGGATTTTCCCACATTTGGTCTTCCTACTATTGCTACATCAATTATAGGTATATCTGATGGTGAAATTGAAAGTTTCTCCTCTTTTTCATGATTATAATGAGATTTTAACATACTTTCTATTGCATTCTTAAGCTCAGCAATCCCTCTATTGTGCAAAACAGATATCGGAATTGTTGTCCGAATACCAAGCGTATATGCATCATAGAACTCGGCCATAAGATTATCATCATCAACTTTATTTACTGCTAGAATTGCAGGTTTTGTCGTTTTTCTTATTATCTCCGAAATCTCATGATCTTCAACAGTGATATCTTTGACATCACATACTTGAATGATGAAATCCGATTTTTTTATTAGATTTTGATTTTGTTCAAAAACCTTCTGGTGTATTTCCTCACTGACTTTTTTTATTCCACCACTATCAGCCAGCTTTATATCAGTTCCATTTATATTGATGGTTTCGTAATTTATATCACGAGTAACCCCTGATTCCTCGGCAACAATGGCCTTTCGCCTGCCAACTAACCTGTTAAATAGTGAAGATTTGCCAACATTTGGCTTTCCAATAATTGCGATAATGGGAACTTTCTTATATGTCATGTTTAAAATAATCCTCAAACTCTTTAAATCTGGAGGTCATATATTCTATGAGATATTTGTGAATCTCACTTTTTGAGTTCATATTTAATAGGGTATTGGTTAAATTTTCTGCATCTTCTAATGTAGAATTACAAATAATATCGTAGACTATAGGTATATTAATAATAGCCATGCTTAATTTTCTGTATCCCAGACCAAGCAAAAGCAGTACATACAAGGGGTCACCAGCCATCTCTCCACAGATGCTCATATCAAGATTATGCTCCTCTGCCTTGTCACTGATTGTTCTTAACATTCTGAGTATTGCAGGATGTACTGGATCAAAATCGGACGCCACAAGCAGATTACCGCGGTCTATAGCAAGAGTATATTGAATAAGATCGTTTGTGCCTACACTAATAAAGTCAATATATTCAGCAATAATATCGAGCAGGATTACACTAGATGGTGTTTCAACCATTATTCCTATAGGTATGTTATTATCATACTCAAGATTATTCTTTTTTAATTCATGCTTGGATTCATCTAAAAGGGTGATGATCTCCTTTATTTCATCAATATCGTTAATCATTGGAAACATTATTCTCAGCTTTCCATGCTTTGATGCACGCAAAATGGCTCTTAGTTGAGATTTAAAGAGCAATTTATTGGATAGCGCAAACCTTATTCCTCTCCAACCAAGAAAAGGATTTTTTTCATCCGGAAATTCCATATATTCGGGTTTTTTATCACCCCCAATATCGATTGTCCTTATTGTAACTTCATTGGGATAGGTTTTTTCAACAAGCTTTCTATATATATTATACTGTTCTTCTTCATCGGGCTGATTTTCCCTATTTAGAAATATATATTCAGTTCTAAAGAGGCCAATTCCTTCAAAGGCCCTTTCCTTTATCATTTCAAGTTCTTCTTCAATATCTAAATTGGCAAGTAAGGTCACTTCCTCACCCGTTTTAAGCCTGCATTTCGCCTTTTCTCTTTTTACAACTTCTTTTTCAAACTTTCTCTGCTTTAGTTCCTTTTTTACATAAAATGAAAGGACATCTTCAGACGGATCCACAAGAACTTTTCCGATCGATCCATCCACTATCACTTTTTCTCCAGTTTTTACATATTTTGTGATATCTTTTACACCAACAACCGCAGGGATTTTTAAATCTCTTGCCATTATGGCTACATGTGAGGTTTTCCCTCCAATCTCAGTTACAACCGCCTTTACTCCGATTTTAAAGAAGGATACAAACTCAGGTGGTGAAATAGTGTGGGCAATTACAATTGGATCTTTTATATATTTCGGGAACGCTACCTCTTTACTTCCCATTAGATTTTTTAATACTTTCTGGCCAATGGAAATGACGTCTGGTGCCCTTTCTCTGAAATAAACATTATTTGATTGAGAAAGATTTTCTGCTAATTCTTCAATTACTTCATTAAATGTCCATTCAATATTCAGATAATTTTCTTTTAATTTCTCCAATACCATTTCTTTGAGCATTGGATCGTCTAAAAGAAGAATTGAGGTGTCAAGATATCCCGTTTCAAAGGTAGTGTGGGTTTTTTTTATTTCATTTTTTAATTTTTGAAGTTCTTCCTTTGTTTTATGCAATGCATTCTCAAGTTTTTCAATTTCTTTATCGATGCTAGTAGAAGTTTTATTTATAATATATCTGGGAATAAAAATATTTGAACGTAAAAAAACCACAGCATTGCCCACAGCAACTCTTCCAGATACGGGTATCCCTTTATAGAATCTTTCCATATAACCTCTTGCCTCTTTATTGAAATAGTTTTTCTTAAATAAATTTGTATATATGTACCATAAAATATTATTATTTACTGAATTAGAATAATATAAAATAAATATTTATATACGGGACTATTTTTAAATATATATGAAATACCTGATATATACAATCATCTTTTTACTATCCATTTCAATAATAATAGTTGGATTAACATTTTACAAAAGCTATACAAAATGGATAAATGAAAAGGAAAGCATAATTGAAAGATTGTATTCATTAAAAGAGCTAATCACATCTGGATATGAGGAGGAGGTATCAATAAAGCCCAACCTGGAAATAGAGAAACCAACTGTTATATACGATAGAAATGGTAAAATTATCGGTAAATTTTCAACGGGAAAAAGGAAAATTGTAAAGCTTACAGATATATCTCCAATAACGGTCAAGCTTCTTCTTGCTATGGAGGATAGGAGGTTTTATCAGCATCATGGTATTGATTATAAAGCTCTGCTTGCAGCAATTTATTACGATATAAAATCTTTATCTTTTGTAAGGGGTGGAAGCACAATAACCCAACAACTTGCTAAAATACTATTTACCAATAGTAAAAAAACAATTCAGAGAAAGATATACGAGCTTTTTTGCACCCTGGAGATTGAAAAAAGATTTACTAAGGATGAGATCCTTACTCTGTATCTGAACAGTATCTATTTTGGACATTATATATATGGTATTAGAAGTGCTTCTCTGTATTATTTCAATAAAGAGCCATATTTTTTAGATTTTTTTGAATCTGCTCTGCTTGTTGCTATAATTCCCAATCCATCAAGGTTTTCACCGCTTCTTCACGAAAATAGGGCTAAAAAAAGATTGAAGCTTGTAGTCTATATTGCTGAAAATCTTGGTTATATTCATTTAAAAGGTATCGATACTGAACTTGATAAGTTTTGGGAGAACTTTAATAAAATTAACCATTATTCTCCACTCTCCGTATGGAGTATGGAAGAAAACAAAGCCCCTTATTTTGTGGAGTATACCAGAAAGCTATTAGCTAAATCACTAGGTGAGAAATTGATTAAAAGAGGTGGACTTGAAATATATACTACCATAGATTTGAATATGCAAAGGAAAGCTATAGAATCCCTGAGGGAGGGTCTTACCATACAATATCTAAAATCAAAGAATGTCAATCCTGAAGTTAATGATAAACCTGAAGGGGCTATTGTAGCTATAAATCCGAAAACTGGTGAAATCTATGTTCTTGTAGGGGGCAGAGGATTCTCATATAAAAATCAGTTTAATAGGGCTGTTAATGCAAGAAGACAGGTTGGTTCAGCTTTTAAACCTTTTGTATTTGCCGCTGGTATAGAGTATAATGGATTTACACCAAAATCAAGGTTTATAGACAAACCCTTATCCATTAAAACAGATAGAGAAGTGTGGAAACCAAAGAATTACAATAATAGGTATTACGGAGAGGTTGATCTTGAGTTTGCTCTGAAAAAGAGTCTGAATTCTGTAGCTGTTCAACTACTGGAGGCAGTTGGCCCTCAAAAGGTGATAAATATTGTTGGGAATGCCCTTGATCTACCCAGTGATGAAATAGATAGAAGATTTAAACCCTATCTTTCTCTGGCACTGGGGGTTTACAGTTTCTCACCTTTGGAGCTGGCAAGGGCATATGCAATTTTCCCTGGGAAAGGTGAAAAGGCTTTTCCATACTCTGTGAAAAAGGTGGTAAATAGTAGGGGAGAGGTGATTCTTGATAATGAAAAAGAGATAAAGAAGCTTAAGGTGAAGTATGATTTACAAAACAAACTCAATGTAATCAGAATTTCTACCGCTGTTACTATTAACAACATGCTCAAAAAAGTCCTGGAGAAGGGCGGAACTGCTTACTGGGCTGTTAAAACATCAGGGCTAAAGATAAAAGCATGCGGTAAAACTGGAACCACAAACAGGTACACCGATGCCTGGTTTGTAGGCTATACTGAAGATATTCTCGCTGTTGTTTGGGTGGGTTATGATAACCCGGAGTATAGTCTTGGTAAGGGGCAATCAGGTGGCGTAGTTGCTGCACCAATTTGGGCAAATTTTATGAAAAGTGTTTTTTGGGGGGAATAGAAATTGAGAGAAAGGGCTTTTAGTGTTTTACTACTTCTACCAATTGTTATATTGTTTCTGAATTCTTGTGGATTAAGATATACTGAAGAAAATGAGATGAATGATTCATTTGAAGCTGCAAATCTATTGTTTACGGGAAAGGTTTTAAAAGGTAGTATTTCTTCAGGAAATGATGTTGATTTCTATAACCTTAAATTGAAGAATCCAGATAGGTATCATGAAAAAATAATAGCTGATATAAGACTTAAAAATCAGGATGGAATTAACTATGAATTGAGAGTTTTTAATAAGAAAAGGTTGTTAAAACAGGTAATTAAAAAATCCAGCGAGATAGCTCTGGTCAATATGATGTTCAACACTGAAGACTTGAAAAAGGGTAAGATATTTTTAGTAGTTTCATCTGTTGGAAAAGAAATATCAAAAGTTCCTTCTAGATACAGTTTAAATGTTAATATAAGAAGCATGAACAAAGAAGAAGAAGGGGAACCCGATGATGCAGCTGTTTTTGCCATACCGCTTGTAAAAGAGGAAAAAGAAAATGTAATACGAGGATACTTTAATCCTGATTCAAACCCGATGAACAAAGATAAAATTGAAGAAGATTGGTATAAATACAAAGTGACTTATGCTGACATACAATCCAGGGATAAATCGATTAAGGTTAACTTAAACCTCACTGCTGTTCCTGATGTTGATTCAGAAATAGCGATCTTCGATGATCTTGGTTATCTCATTCGTACCGGAGATAGCTTTGGAGTGGGAGAAAAAGAAAGATTATTGAATATATTGTTAAAGGAAGGTACCTATTATGTTAGGGTTAGATCAGAACAACCAGGACAGGAAAATGTAAATATACCCTATGTACTAAAAATTAAGAACGTAGAAAATAATAATACAGAGTCGGAACCCAATGATAATTATCCTATGGCTAATCTTATCAATTTTTCAGAAGAAAAAAAAGGATATTTTAATCCTATTGGAGATATCGACTGGTTTAGAGTTAATGTTTATGATGTAAATCCTCAAATCTTAACGGTAAAAGCTGAACCCACAGCATACATTGATTATAGAATTAAGCTTTTCTCTGCTGCAAATGAGCTTATAGTATCAGTTGATGACAGAGGAGAGGATGAAGGAGAGATTATAAAAAATATCGGTGTTGGGCCAGGAGTTTATTATATTAAGCTGGAAAATAAGAATCAGAAAAAGGATGTACCTCAAAATCAATACAGTTTAACTGTTTATAAAAATGAGTGGAATAATGAAGAAGAGTATGAATTAAACAACGATTTTAATAGTGCGAATAGTTTTTATTTAGGTACCTTAAAAAAAGGCTATATTACTCCTGTAGGTGATGTTGATTTTTATAGGTTTCAGTTGGAAGTGGAAAAAACTGTTAGGTTTGAAATATCACCGTCCGTATTGCTTGATCTTTATATTGAAGTTTATGATTCAGAAGGAAACTTGCTAAATAAGATCGATTCAAAAGGAGAAGGAATGGGAGAAGAAGGGGATATTAACCTTGACAGCGGTATATACTTTGTAAAGGTGGGAAGTAATAATAAAAATGAAAATTCCAGAGATTTTTATATTTTGAGAATATACCCAAAAGAATAGCTTTTTGGGCTGGAATTTTTAGATTATCGTAATTTTTATGTAGGGTTGAGTTTTAATGAAAAAAATATTTTTTATAATAATCTTGATTTTAGCAGGAACTGTATCGTTATCTTTCCTTATTGATTCAAATAAAAACGATAATAACACAATCGTAATATATATAAATAGA
>QNBN01000017.1 GCA_003645695.1 Spirochaetota bacterium
CCAATTCTGTTCGCAATATCAATTCCCGTATGAAACGATATTTTTCCCGTAAAAGGATCTCTTCTATAACCAAATCTGGATGTCAATCTCCCTCTAACTGGTTTATCAAAAGCTTCACCCAAAGCAAAAGCTCTTTTCATTATATTGTATCGAACTCCGGGCAAAAAAATCTTCATCCCCGGAGCAAGAACAGGTGACTCCAGATCATTCACCTCCATAATTAAATCCGTTGAGACATTGTATTTCTTACTTAAGCTATAAACGGTTTCCTTATCACTAATAGATATAAAAATACCCCTAATATTGGGAAGATAAATAACGTCGCCAATTCTCAGTTTGTGTACATTCGAGAAGGAATTGCTACTTATTATACTATCAGGGTCAATATTGTACTTTCTCGCGATTCCCCACAGTGTATCCCCAGGCTTCACTGTATACTCAATTAGTCTTAGCTTTGGGGGTAACAGTTCAAGGCCACCTCTTCCATTTTCGATAAAATCGCCTGCAGAGAGTTTCGACAAAGTAAAGCTCTTCCACTGAAAGCTCCCATAATAAGGCAGGTTTTCAGGTGGAAAGTTAAAGCATGAAGGGAAAAGTGTAATAAATAGAATAATTAAGGTGGAAAAAGCTAATTTTTTTAATATTTTTAATAGATAATTCTTATCAAACCCTCTAAAATTACCTGTTGTATCAGTTATTCTGGTAATCAATTTTCGGATAAAGATAAATCTAAATCTTCTTGGAAGGTTCAACCTTCTATTTAACTGCAATTTCAACCAGGTTAGGTCGATTTCTTTTAGTAAAATTAGAAGTTTATAATAAAATAAACGCCATTTATAGCCAGATAGTTTTAATTTTCTATACTTTTTAATCATCAGCCTCTCAGTTAGATTATAGATGAAAACAACCAGGTTAGCTTAAAACCATATTATACAAAAGATTGATAAAGTTGCAATAATAAACTGGTTTATCTATCAAGGTTACTTAAAAATAATTTTTATAGGTATAAAACGAATATGCAAAGTAAGGTTTTTATCATTACCCAAAGTCTACTCGCCTGTTCGTAACTTTTGTTATAACAATTTTGGTTTATCTTCTAATTTTAACCATTTCAAGAGGATTAACCAATTTCCCGTTTTGATGTATTTCAAAATGAAGATGAGGGCCTGTAGAACGTCCTGTATTTCCCATACGTCCAATTAATTGACCCTGTTTGACAACCTGGCCCTTTCTAACCAATATGCTGCTTAAATGTCCGTATAGTGTAACATATCCTTTAGGATGAGCAAGAATTACTGTTTTTCCGTAACCTCCCCTGCGTCCGACAAAAATCACCCTACCAAATTGGGCTGCATAAATAGGAGTTCCAGTTCTATTTGCTAAATCTATACCCGGATGATAGGCTATTTTACCAGTAAACGGGTCTCTTCTGAATCCCATCCTTGAGGTAAGCCTACCAATTGCCGGGGCCTTAAAAATATTTCCTAAAGCAACAGCTCTTTCCCAATTGCTTAATGTAGCATTCGGGATAAATATCTTTTCACCTTTTCTGATAATAGATGATTCAAGATCATTAATATCAGCAATCCTATTTATGCTGACATGATATTTAGAGGCTATTTTTGATAGATTGTCTCCCCTTCTTATCGTATAAAAAATACCTGGCATGTTGGGTACATATAAAACTCTGTTAATCCGAAGATAATAGGCATTTTTTAACCTGTTTGCGGTAATTATGGCATCAATAGTCGTATTAAACCTTTGGGCTATACCAAAGAGTGAATCACCCCTTTTAACTTTATATTTAATTAACTTGAATTGAGGTAGATTGTAATTATCCACCTTTCCCTTTTTGACACCAACAATATTTGTATTTAAGCCATTGATTAAATACTGATCGTATAGAATATCATCCTCAATTTGAACAGGAGCCTTTTTTTCCCATAGGCTAGAACGAATTGATACAAGAAACGGAAGCATCAAAAGAAATGAGATAATAAATATTGAGAGATATACAATAGACCTAACAAAATACCTTTTTTGATCATTTTCGATTTTGGTACTGGAAAAACCATGTTTATTTTTCTTTAAACTATTTCTATTTATCTCCTTTTTAATAACTCGCTGGTTTTCGATTAGGATTCTTTTTCTATCTCTATTTTTATTATTGGATCTTATATCAATTTTAGATTTTACACCCTGTGGCAGGTCAACAAATACATTTCCAGTATGCATTAAGTTTCTCCTATACAAATTACTTTTCGACAAAAATACACCTTCTTTTAAGCTATTTTCCTTTTTGTAATTACGGTTTTATTCATTAGAAACATAACCCAAAGTTTGCTTGTCTATTTTAATTTTGGTGATATACTTTAATAGATCAGATTATTCTTTCCAAAATAAACTGTATTAAGCTTTATGTATTATAATTAATGAAAGAAGCTATTATTTTTCCATTCGTACATGATTTAGATATATTATATGGATTTTTAAAGTTTTAAACAGAACTTTAGATCAATGTTATGTAGACATAATGCTAATAGGCAAATTAAGATTTTTATTATCACACTGTATTTATTAGTCTAATTTTTATTTTTAAAGATACGGGATAATGACCCAAGATATATATAAAATCCGAGAAAAAATTGGTATCGATAAGCTGGCTCCAGAACAGAGAAAAAAACTATTTAAAGAGTTTGTAAAACATGGTGGTCAGGTTATTGATGAATCAAAAAGACCACGCGGTGTTATCGCAAGAAAATATGCTGGAGCTAATGCTAAATCAGCTGTCGTTAAAGAAAATAAATCTACCATATTAGAAAAATCAGAAAAAAAATCTGAAGAAGGGCATATTCCCGACCATCCAAAATCCACCATTTCAAAGAGTTATGAACGAGATATTAAATATAGTAGCAAACAGCCAAAATCCATTCAAATGAAAAAGAAGTATCGGTTAAGTGACAGAATTATTCTTTACTATAAGGGATTTGGAAACGGCGTAATTGGACTGAATGGCTCAACTTTAACCAAAAAATTTATCGAGTTTATTGAAAATGATTGTACAAACAGCCTTATTGATTTAAATATGGCAATCATGAGCTTTTTACAGAATAAAACATCAATCAAACAGGAGATTATAAGATTATCTCGCGGAAGTAACAGTACATTTTATGAGTTTATTGTCAGATTATCCTATCTCTATGATGAAAAAGAATTTAATACTATAAAAAAAATACTATCCAATAGAAAAATCCCTGAGCAAAAATATCTATATCTGTTTAAATTTTTTTTCAAAAGATTCTATATAATAGCTCAATATATAAGTATTTCAAAATTGTACATTGAAAATGCTCTCGAAATCTATAAGAAAAAGAACCGGACAGATCCTGAAATTATTACAAAAATGAAAGCTCATTTGAGAGCATGTATAAATCTCTTATTCTATGATTTTTTCCCGAAGCTCCATATTCTTCTTTGTCTAATTGCAAAAAGATACTATCCGCTTTATTCGCAATCCCTGGATGACTTTCTAGAAATGACTGAAAAAGATAGAATCGGCTATATTACCAAGATTGAAAAGAAAAAACGGATTGAAATGTTAAAAAAGAGGGAAAAACTGATGGAAAAAAGAAGGGAAATCGAAGAAAAGATTGGACATTCTATCCAGGAAGAATCAATTGAACCTCCAAGGCATGTTCAGAGGGGATTTAATCTAATCAGCGAATTGATTTCTTCATTTGAATCAAGATTGATGTATGATTCAGAAAACAGTTTAAACCTACTTGAAAAAGATGACAAGATGTATAAAACGACTGTTCTTACAGAAATTTTTGAACAGGAGTACTCATTCATTCTAACAACCGGGAAAATACTGTTTAACATTGATTATCAAGAACAGGAAAAGATTGATATAAAAGAAGATCTCAGCAATGCATACATTAAGTTTAGCAGAGCAAGGGAAGAGATAGAAAATTATATCGATGTAATCAAGGAAATCAAAGGAACTGAAGAAAATGTAAGATTAACAATATATCAAAAAGAAGTTATGCAGGATAAACTTAAAAAGAAACGTGCATACATAAGCAGAGCATCCAGAGCTATGGTAACCGAAACAATGAAGGAAATCGAGAACATTCTTTCTAAAGTTATTGAAGACTACAGAAAATCCAGAAGACTGCTTCAGAATCCTGATGAGATACTGCAGTTTGATCCAAACATTGACGGAGAAAAAAGGCTTAACAACAAGAAAGTGATAGAAGCTATTGTTGAGGCATTTCTATTTTCTGCTGCCTTTACATTTATGCTAAAGTTTGGAGAACTTTCCGGTTCTGGATTGTATATCGAAAAGTCTGAATAGATTATAATGATCCAATCTCATTTTATCTAAACAAAATTATGGAGGCATTTGATGAATTGTAATTATAGTTTTGCCAGCGACAATACAGCTTCCGTCCACCCTCTGATCATGAAAGCAATAGAAGAGGTAAACAGAGGCCAATATGTTTCCTATGGGGATGATCCGTTTACAGAACAGGCTATTAACAAGTTTAAAGAAGTCTTTGGAGAGGATGCAGAGGTATTCTTTACGTTGACAGGTACTGCATCAAATGTTTTAAGCATTAGAGCTTTTACCCAACCGTTTAACTCGGTATTGTGCACCGATGTATCCCATATAAATATAGATGAATGTGGTGCTCCGGAAAATATTGCAGGGATAAAGCTCGTCCAGATTAAATCGGCAGATGGAAAGCTAAATCCAAAAATGATAGCTCCACACCTTGGCGTAATCGGAAATGAGCACCATTCTCAACCCCGACTAATATCCATAACTCAAACAACAGAAGTCGGTACAGTTTATACTTACAATGAATTAAAAGAACTCACCGAGTTTGCACACAACAACGGACTGTATGTTCACATGGATGGTGCAAGACTTGCAAATGCAGCTTCATATTTAAACCTCAGCTTAAAGAAGTTAACATACGATGCAGGAATAGATGTTCTCTCCTTCGGTGGAACAAAAAATGGAATGATGATTGGTGAAGCTGTTATTATCTTTAACCGAGAATCCAATAGAAATTTCATAGACAGTTTTAAATATATCAGAAAGCAAAGTATGCAATTACTATCAAAGATGCGCTATATATCTTCACAATTTATTGCATATTTTGAAAATGATCTCTGGTTAAAAAATGCTGAACATGCAAATAGAATGGCTCAATACCTATCGAATAAACTTCTGGAGTTTTATCCTGATATTGAAATAATGTACAAAATTGAAGGAAATGCCGTTTTTGTTAAGATACCCGAAAGAATATTAGATGAACTAAAAAAAGATTTTTATTTTTATATCTGGGATAATAATGGACCTGTTATAAGATTAATGTCTTCTTTTGAGACAAACAGATCGGATATTGATAATCTGGTATCAAGATTAAAACAACTACTGTAAAGAAAGTTTATAACATCTACATCATGACTATTGAATAAGGAAAAAAATTACGATGAGTGGAGTTTCTACAAACAATATCAGGAAAGTAAAATGGGAAATCGAAGAGCTAAGTCTTTTATTTGAGATCAGCGGAATTCTTGATTCCAGTATCAATCTTCAGGATGTACTTGGGCCGGTACTAAAGGTACTCTCCAAACACACAAAGATTGTTGGAGGCTTAATTACCCTATTTAACAATGAGACTGGAGATATAACCGTTGAGGCATCTTATGGGTTATCGCTGGATCAGGAGAGAAAGGGAAAATATAGAATTGGTGAAGGAATAACAGGGCTCGTTGTTCAAACAGGTAAACCATCGGTTGTTCCAAGAACTTCTGAAGAACCAAAATATCTGGATAAAATGGGTTTTAAAATGAACGGTAGGGAGAGGGAGCTTTCTTTCATCTGCTTGCCAATCAAACTTGAAAATAAGGTTATTGGAACACTCAGTGTCTATAGAATATATTCTGATAACTTCGCCTTGAACGATTTTGTAAGACTACTAACGGTTGTTTGTTCATTAATTTCTAAAGCAGTAAAATTAAGACAGGAAGCTTTAAAAGAGAGAGATAGACTGCTCTCTGAAAACATCAGGTTACAGAAGGAACTTGAGGCAAAGTTTCATCCTTCAAACATAATCGGTAATTCAAAAGTAATGCAGGAAGTTTATAGGCTAATCGAGCAGGTATCGAAAAGTGATACAACCGTTCTAATTACTGGAGAAAGCGGTACAGGCAAGGAGCTGGTAGCTCAAGCTATACATTACAACAGCTTTAGGGCTAATAAGCCCTTTATAAAGGTCAACTGTGCAGCTTTGCCTGAAAATATTATTGAAAGTGAATTGTTCGGACATGAAAGAGGTGCATTTACAGGCGCCATAAAATCAAGAAAAGGAAGATTTGAATTAGCAAATGGTGGCACCTTATTTCTTGATGAAATTGGTGATCTCACACCTCAAACCCAGATAAAATTGCTGAGAGTTCTACAAGAGCGAGAGTTCGAAAAGGTAGGAGGTACCAATACTATAAAAGTTAATGTAAGAATAATTGCTGCTACAAATCGCAATCTAGAAGAATTGATAGAAAAAGGCTTATTCAGACAGGATCTGTACTACAGGTTAAACGTCTTTCCAATTCATCTTCCACCCCTCAGGGACAGAAAAAGCGATATTCTACTACTAACGGATTATTTTGTTGAAAAATACAGCAAGATGCACTCAAAAAATATTAGAAGGATATCTACACCTGCAATCGATATGCTAATGGCATACCATTGGCCCGGAAACGTAAGAGAACTTGAAAATTGTGTAGAAAGAGCCGTTCTCGTAAGCAATGATGAAGTCATTCACGGACATCACCTACCTCCTACACTGCAGACTGGTGAATCAAGCGATACTATCCCAAAGGGACCTCTTAAGGCAAAGCTTGAGAGTATTGAAAGAGAGTTTATCCTAGATGCCTTAAAATCAACATCAGGTAATATGGCAAAAGCCTCCAAACTTCTTGGATTAACAGAAAGGCAGATGGGAATCAGAGTAAAAAAATACAAGATAGAATCAAAAAGATTTCGCACAAAAATGTAGTATTTTATGGTATATTCTACATAAATGTAGTTTTTCTAAGTTGCAATTAACGGTATTTATAAAGATTTCATTTCTAATTATTTATCATATAGGTAATAATCTTGTTTTATATTTATTGGCACAATTATTGCTTCCTATTTAGTAAAATATTTTAAACATCAGGGGGAACATAATGTCAGATCAATCAGTTGAGAATGTGCTGAAGATAGTCAAAGACAACAAAGTACAGTTTATTCGTTTGTGGTTTACAGATGTTCTGGGATTTTTAAAGAGCTTTGCAATAACACCTGCTGAACTGGAAGGAGCATTATCTGACGGCATGGGTTTTGATGGTTCTTCTATTGAGGGCTATGCAAGAATAGAGGAAAGCGATATGATGGCAAAGCCTGACCCAACAACCTTTACCATTCTACCATTCAGAAAAGAAGGAGAACCTGTTGTAGCAAGAATGTTCTGTGATATTCTTGAGCCCAATGGTACTCCCTATGCCGGAGATCCGAGATATGCCCTTAAAAGAATGATAAAGAAAGCAAATGATATGGGTTATGAATATTATGTGGGGCCTGAGCTTGAATATTTTTATTTTAAAGATAACAGTACAAAAACAGAAACTCTCGATGCAGGAGGATATTTTGATTTAACGCCTCTTGATGTATCCAGTAATCTCAGAAACGATACAATTCTTGCTCTTGAAAAAATGGGGATAAGGGTCGAATTCAGCCATCATGAAGTTGCACCGTCTCAACACGAAATCGACCTACACTACGATGAGGCATTAAAAATGGCAGATAGTGCAATGACCTATAGGCTAACTGTAAAGGAAATTGCCCTGCAGCATGGAGTTTATGCTTCTTTCATGCCAAAACCGCTTTTCGGCCAAAACGGTAGTGGGATGCATACACATCAATCCTTATTCAAGGGTAATGAAAATGCCTTTTATGACAAAAATGATGAATACTTCCTATCGGACATTGCAAAACATTATATTGCAGGTTTGTTAAAACATGCAAAAGAGATATCCCTTGTAGTTGCACAATGGGTTAACTCTTACAAACGACTTGTACCGGGATATGAAGCTCCAGTTTATATATCATGGGCGCGAAGAAACAGATCTGCTCTTGTTAGAGTTCCTATGTACAAACCAGGTAAAGAAAAGGCTACAAGAGCTGAATTCCGTGCTCCTGACCCAGCATGTAATCCATACCTCGCTTTCGCTGTGATGCTGTCGGCAGGACTTAAGGGTATAAAGGAAAAATATGAGCTACCAGATCCTGTCGAAGAGGATATATTCCATATGTCTGAAGAGGAAAGAAAAGATAGAGGAATTGAATCTCTTCCAGGAAATTTAGGAGAGGCAATAGCAGAAACTGAAAAAAGTGATGTGGTGAGAGAAGCTCTGGGAGATCACATATTTAATAAGTTTATTACAAACAAAAAGATTGAGTGGGATAATTACAGGATCCACGTGAGCAAGTATGAACTTGAAAGATATTTGCCTATACTCTGAGATACCTTGTAAAATCTGACCTTTTTAATGTAAAAGTTATTTTTTAGCAAAATAGCCCCTGCTTAAAAACAGGGGCTTTATTTTACAAAATCATGAAATTTGAATATTTCTACACCTTCAAAGCTTCCTAAGTTTTCAAACGCAATTAGAGCTTTTTCAGGGAGGAGTTCCATTGCAGAATCAGTTAAATAAAGCCCCGGTCTTTGAGCAAAATCAAGGCCGATATGGAAAATTTTATTTATATCATCTGAGACTATTGTCCCCGTTTTACCCCTTTCCCTATAAACTGTTTTTCCTTTATGAAGAGCAATCCTATAGTTCAGATCATATGAATCCCTCAATTCGAAATTAAATATTTTTCTATTGAGTATTAATCTAATTGAAGAGGCAACTGCATCTATTTTGGCTCCATCATAAGGGAAAAGTACTACACCCCCATGCTCATTCCATATCCATATTCTACCATTACCACTTTTCACCACTCTTTTAACAAACTCTTTAAACTTGGAAAATAGATAGTTTTTATATTCATTGCTCATAGATTCCTTAAGACGATCAACATCTTCTACACTGATTAATAATATCCAGAATAGATACTCTTTCCCTTCCTTGATGTCTTTCCAGTTACTGCAAAAACCAAGCTCTCTCTTTAATTCTTCATCCTCCCTCTTCAAGTTGATATTAGCCAATTGGTTAGCACGGAAAATTACAGCAGATTCAATCCTTGATGCATCAATCTTTCCTGAACGAATAAACTTTTTTATTAAATCCTTTCCGAAGTAATCAAAGATTCCATTAAATATCAAACCCGCAGGATCTTTAATCTTAGCTTTTAGATCGATAAACGCCACATTTAGGTTTTCTTTTTTAGCCTTTTTTACAATCTCATTTATCTTCTTCTGATTAAAATCAAAAATATCTATATAGAGGTATTTATCCTTACATCCCACTTTTATAGATTCATCCAACTTATCAATAGGATAAATAGATATATTAGAGTCGATTTTCATCTGTAATCTGATAAATAGTTGCTCTAAATCTTTATTATCTGTAAATATAATTATCTCCAATTATAACTCCTTTATAAACCTGTACCTGTAAAGTGGGTTACCGCTACCATTTTCATACTTTTCCAGAGTATCTACAATTTTTTGATTGAGCATTCTGAAAACTGTATCGCTGAATGTTATTGTATTGGGTAGTGTATATTTCTCTTCTAACTCTATCGTTCTATCGATTGTATCTCCCTTTATATTTTCTCTATCAAAGGTAAAAATCCATGGACCTGAATGAACAGCCATTCTTGCCATAATTTTCCTTTTACTATCATTTTTTAACAGGTTATATATAAGCAATTCATGAAGAATCTCGATAGCACTAATAGCAGCTATATTATCTTTATCCCTCAGGTAAAAGGAAATTAATCCCCCATCCCCCTCCCATACCCATACTCTACCGTTTTTGTTTTCACATATCCCTAAAACTATTCTTCTAACATCACTGTATATACTTTCAATAACATCGGCAGGCAAGTCTCTTACCAATCTTGAGCTTTTTACCATATCAAACCTAAGAAAGGTGAAGATATATTCCTCCCCCTCCTTTAATATGCCCCAGTTCATTGTCTTTCTTATTTTTGGGTCCTCAACAAAAATATTTTGAACTGGATCATATTTGTAGCCAGCTTTTTTAACTTCATTTATTATCTCACTAATATAGGGAATTTTATATTTTCTGCCCATTATACCCATTTCTCTGGCATCAATGAGCAGCTTAACAAAATCCAGAAAAAGCCCCACTTTTCTCATATCTTTAACAATTTGCTTTGCAGCATCCCTGTTAGGAATTGCTATTATTTTTGGAAATCCCGACTTTTCATAGATATCATAATTGTGGATTAATCTTCTGGCGAGGTGAACCATGGTATGGACATCCATTGATTCAGCAAGGGATCGCTCAACAAGATGATAAGCCCAACTACCGATCTTCATATTAAAACTTTATCCTTAATATTTCTAAACATAATCATATCAATATTTTTTCGATTTGCAAATTTATTTTAAAAATTATTTATCAAGAGTAGTTTAGAGCGGAACCGAAACCATTTTGTTTTACTGCCCCCATCAGTGTCATTGCGAGCGCCAGCGACGCAATCTCGGTTTTTTTTCTGGGTCAAAGGGAAAAGAGAGATTGCCACATCGTTCTTACGGCCTCCTCGCAATGAGATAGAGAATTAGCCAGAATAGTTTTACACAAAAAAAGGTTGAAATATGTTCCAATCGAACACCCTGCTTACAAACCGGCTGAATATGATATCAACAATCTATTATCATTATCTTATACAGAACTAGGTAAAAGAATAATAAGAATAATCATAGATAATCCATACTATGAAATAAAAGATATTGTAAAGGCACTAGCGTATACACAATATTGTAGTAAAAAAGTCTCACGATGGAAGGTAAAACGTTAATTAAAATACGTGGGTTTAATTGACAAAGCCAAACGCTATGAATTCGCCATGAAAAACAGAGCCACTATTTAAACCTCAAAGATATCCATAAAAATTGATTACCACCTTCAATGTCATTGTTGATTAATCGTTCACCATTCTTATCGGCTGACCTGTTGCCTCAAGAACTGAAAGCCACAATGGATCTTCTGGAGATAGATATTTTCGTTGAGAGACTGCGAGTTCAATAGGAACATGAGTAAATACTCCATTCCATATACCCACTAACATCCCTGTTTTCCCTGCCATTCCAGCATGAACTGCACTTTGTGCAAGCTGGATGCAGTAAATAGAATCGTGAGCATTTGCTGGGACTGCTCTAACAAGATAGCTTGGGTCGATATACTTTATATTTACGTATAATTCCGTGTTTTCTTTGAAATACTTTTTTATCTCGGTTTTTAAAAACATACCAATGTCTCCAAGTATTGGATTACCGGAAATATCCTTTCTATCAAAATCCGGATTAACATACTGTTGCCCTGCACCTTCAGCTACAATTATAACTACATGACCTCTTTCTCTAAGCCTTTTTTCAATGGTGTTAAACAATCCCTTAGGGCCTTCTAAATCAAATGGTACTTCAGGTATAAGGACAAAATTAACCTCACTCATAGCTAATGCAGCATTGGCAGCTATAAACCCTGACATTCTTCCCATAACTTTAACAATACCAATACCATATGGTGCCCCAACAGCTTCTACATGAGCACTTTTAATTGCTTCGGCTGCTACTGAGAATGCAGTTTCAAGCCCGAAGGTTTTTTCAACGTATGATATGTCATTGTCAATAGTCTTCGGGATACCTATTATTGATATTTTTAATCCCCTTTTTTTTATCTCATTATGAATATCCCTTGCACCTCTCAAAGTACCGTCTCCACCAATTGTAAATAAGATCGATATATTCATTCTATCAAGACAGTCTACAATCTCTCCTACATCCTGATGTCCTCTCGATGAAGACAAAAAACTCCCACCTTTTTCATGAATTGATTCTACAACTTCAGGTGTAAGGTCTATAGGTTCATATCCGTATTTTGGAATAAATCCTCGATATCCGTACCTAAATCCCAGTATTCTCTTTACTCCATACCTGTAAAATAGTGTATAAACAAGTGCCCGAATTACATTATTGATTCCTGGACATAATCCACCACAAGTTACGATACCTACTTTCATTTTGGATGGATCAAAGTATATCTTTTGTCGCGGTCCCGCTTTTTCGAAGGAAAGGATTGGAAGATTCTTCTTTAGCCTTTCAAGAATAGTACTTTTATCGTTGTAAAATACCACTGATTCTTCATCCCTTACATAGTTAGCAATATTGTCTCCATAGACCGTTGAAAGTTTCAGTGGTGATTCTATTTTTGGTTCACCGAGTTCTTCAATTTTTAACTTTTCAGGATCAAGCTCCAGATTTTCCATTTATATTCTCCATCATGTAATGCTTACATTATAAGATACTTTTATTTACATTTTCAAGATAAAAATGAAGTCTTTGGCTACTTATGGATTATTAGTCGAGTTACGTATAGTGTCTTTTTACGTATAATGTCATTGTGAGCAAAGCGAAGCAATCTCGGGTTGTTGCACCCACCGCCGTCATTGCGAGCGGAGCAAAGCAATCTCGGGTTGCTACATGTAAAGAAGGATTGCCACCTCGGCCTTACGACCTCCTCGCAATGACATAAAGAATGCCGGGTGCGCCTTCTGGCTTTCCCGGCAATAATTTTTCTTTTGTAAATTACTATATTCTATTTTATATCAGAAAAACGTAAAGTTAGTATTGATACCAAAGCTGTCTATCGGATCATAATTATCGGTCTGGTCATTATACTTAAAGGTCCTCTTATAGTTTACAGAAAGTGCTATACCTTTGGCCAACTCATAATAAATATCAGCGTTCAAAACCGTGTTTTCATCAAAAGGCTCTTTAAATATATTTTCGAAATTATCACTTCTGTCATAGGTTAATTGACCGTAAACTTTTGGTATTAAACCCTTCTCCACATCAACATACATACTTCCTTTCCTGACTGGAGTTTCTACACCATCCTGTGTCTTCTTATAGTTTTCATATCCAAGACCAAACTCAAGCTTTTTTTGAAATAACATCATCCCGCCTTTGATCAAAAATCCTGCAGATGTGCTATTTTCGTAGCTTCCGGATCTCTGGTCATATATAACATCTTCCAATTCCCACGGATATGTTAATCTCCTGTTCTCCCACATGCCATTTATAATCCCTGGTTCATAGTAATCTAGTATATACCTATATTCCACCCTATAGTTGAATATTGAAGCTATCTCTCCCATTAGACCTGCGGCTGTTCCAATACCTTTAACCAGATTAACGGTACCAGGTTTTACAGGATCAGAGAGATTTGCAAGTCTATCAGGAACCTGCTCATAAATATAACCTGTTGACGCTGCATCACCGTACAGGGTCATGGTGAATACCTTCTTTAAATGCAGAATCGGCAGGTCCAAATCCCCACCTACAAAGAGTACATGCGGGAGCTCCTTTTCTGATTTAACATAAGTTGTATCCGCAGGCCAGCTTCCCTGATCAGGGGTTGGTCTATCGTGTACAGCACTAACTCCCAATGCAAGAGGTATCCTCCTTCCCATCGGCCTAAAATATAAACGCCCGCCAAAAAGTTGCAACCTTGTAAAATCTGCTACCATCGTTTCCAATCCAGCATAGTTGCCATCTATATTGAACTGCATTCCAACGGTTCTTTCTTCAGGGAAATATATCATATTCGAATAGTTGTCGACAATAAATCCATGACCCAGGTAGAAATCATCGATGCTACCTATCTTAAAGTAAAGAGGGTCTCCCTTCTGGCCCCAGCTTACATAATAGAACTTTATTATAAAATCATGCAATCCATCAAGCATGCTTGTAAAATCCCATTCGTCATGGTTTTCCCAGTCTTTAAAACCAAAAATTCCAACATCAGGTGAGAATACAGCAGGAAGATATAAACCAAGACCCAGCTTTCCAATTGTTAGCTGTGGTGTGAATACCCATCGTGAATAAACGTTATTATCAATTGTTACAGTACCTACATAGGCATTCATCTTCAAAAATTTCTCAATAAAACTCTCCTTTGCAGGTCCACCTTTAGCTTCAGGTTTTTTTGGCTTTTTTTCCTCAGGTTGGGTAGTTGCCTGCGTCTCTTCCTCTGCCTTTTTTGCAAACTTCTCATCCTCTTTCTGCCATTCCTTTAATAAATCTTCAGGAATTGGCTTTGGAGGTTCAGGTAAACCACCTTTCGGAACTATACTCATCTGACCACTATTTATTAAAATAGGTTTAAATGCACCAGTTAGACTTCCCAATTGAACCTTTCCTTCAAAAACAAGAACCTTTGATTTAATCCCATCAAAATCTACACCGAACACCGTTCCTCTTACTCCAGCAAGAGCTGTACCGGAAGCCACCGTAAATTGAGAATCAGAGGTAGTTAATTTTTTTACCTGCGCCTTCATCTTACCGAAGAGAAGTGTGAACTTTTCTGATTTTTTACCTGTTTTTTTATTTATCAGTACCTCATCTATTTTAAAAACAGCTCCATTGGATATTTTTATAGTACTTTCATCTGGAAGCGTAACTTCACACACTGCATCAGAACCTGTTCTTATTACAGTTCCCGGATTCAGGTCCATATCCAGCTCTGCAGGAACAAAATCACCTACCTCATTTTCTGGAGTAATATCAACATCAACATTTCCAGAAAGGTAGGAAATATATGCAGGTTCCTCCTCCATGTCTTCGTCCTGGGCAAGCACTACCACACCTGCTCCAAAAATCATTATCAGAGATACGATGTATATTAACAGTCTTTTCATTTTAACTTCCCTCCCTATTTAGAATGAGAATCTCGTTTCTATTAGCGTCTGGTTGCTCTCCTGTCCTGAAGGTGTATAGGTCCTCTGGAAGATAAACACTAGAGAGGCTATTTGACTTACCTTATAGGCAACCTCTAACTGCAGCAAGCTGTTTGCTGATGAAAATGTATCCTTGAAACTTGATATATCCTTTTTGTCATAATTGAAACTGATATCAAATTTTGGTATTGCATTTTCGACGGTTGCAATACCAACCTGAATTCTTGGCCTTTCATTATCGTTAAATCCGTCACTCCAGTAAGCAGAGAAGGTTAATAAATTAAATAAGCTCATATCTGTTCCTATGAGGTATCCTACATAGAACTGATCGTAGCTGTCAAGGGAATTATACTTTGTAGCTCTGTCAACCTCATAGTAGCTGTCAAAATAGCTCATAACAAAATGCTTTCCAAAAAACCTCATCTGCCCAATTAATTTAAACCAGGAATATTGGAAGGTCGCTCCAACCAGAGATCCATTTCCCTTTCCGGATATCTTTGCCCAATCAGCATAAGTTATTAAGGACATCTTTTCTCTTTGTAGCAATGGGAGCTCTGTATCAAGTCCAAACTCCGTTACACTTTTACTATTTGGGTTATCCTTTGGAGAATGGTAATTTTTGTAATTGGGATCTCCAGGATCATTAATCTCCTGTTGATCAAGATCAGTTACAATTGTAGCTCCAACTTTAAGATCCTTAATAATTGGCATACTCAAGGATGTTAGTGGCCTTGCGTACACCCTTAAACCCATTATATCCCAATCCAACACATCTCTTACTACCGATTCCATCCCAATGATAGGAAAATTAAATACGCTTCCATCTACATCAAGATTCAATCCAAGATGGTGAATCTGTGGATAAAAAAGAACATTTGAAAACCCGTCCATTATTAGCCCATGTCCCAATGTATAACTTTCAAAAGCCCCTATCCTTGCATAAAGGGGATCTCCTTTAAATCCATATCTTACATAATAAATTTTATAAAGATAATCTGAAAAGGTATACCAACCATCTGCATGACCATCATTATCAAGATCTCTAAGTTTAAAGTCTCCATCTAACTCAAAGGTCAAATCAAGGCCAAGTCCCCATTTACCATAGCTAAACTCCGGGAAAAAACTAAACTTCTGAAATGCCACTTGTTGTCCATTGCTATCTTCATAACTGGAGAGTCCGATATTAAAATCCATATTAAAACCGAAAGAAGGTTTTTCCTTACTTTCATCAGCATACAAAACTGAAGATAAAAAAAGAAACATTAATGATATTGAAATAATCATTACCAGATACTTTTTCCCCATTTCATTCCTCCTATTTCTCATTTTAATAATTATATATCATCACCTCAACTTTTTCAATTTTTAAAAGAAAATTTTTGTACTTATTCCAAACTCCAATCCCATTGATGGTAAAAAGTTACCTTCTGTATAAGGAGGTATAACTTTCTCCTCAAGACCACCAACCAATTTAATATATGCATCAAAATTAACATTCTCTCTAAAACTATAATCCGAATTGTGCTGCAGCGTTATTCTTATAGGTATATTGCTAAAAGGTTCAGCTTTTTCCCTATTGGTAAAGGTATATATATTTTCCATCTTAACAGTTTCTTTATTGTTTAAATTTAATATCAATGGTGAAAGACCAAAAAGTCCAAGTTTAATATTACTGCTGATCCATAAATACTCTAACGTTAAATCATTTTTTATAGTATATTCATCAGGTTTTTCAGCAACATCCGATTCAAGTGATTCGTTATCAGGAATCAGATAGTATTTTTTTACTCCCTTTTTTTGAATATTAGAACTAAAGGATACAGTGCTGTTTATATTATAACCTCTGTACTCTTCTTTTAGTTTATTAATGAGGATAATTAATTGGACAGTATTTGTTTCTACCTTTGTAAGATAATTTTTTTGATTTTCATATTCAAGTCCCAAATTGGCTGAATTTAAATAGTAATCATTACTATTATTGTTGAACTCTTTCGCAAACCCCATTCCAAAACTCCTTGTCTGGTTGTAAGAATCTCCATCTCTTGTAGTTTCACCACTGATCCATGAATCGACAGAAGTTGGAATAAACCAATGCCCTGTAGCTATATCCAGATTTAATTCATATTTATTCCGTAAAGTATTTTTGCTGGATCCGAAAATATTACTATTTCCTTTATAAATATCAACAGCTTCATAATCTTTGATCCGGCCAAGCCCATCAAAGGGGCTTATATAGTACAACGGTGGTTTAAATAATGGACTAAAGCTACTAATCAAAAGCTCCCCTTCATCTTCTCTAAACAAAACTCTCTCATATTCAGCAACAAGCTCCCTGTATAATCCAACTGTAACCTGTAAATTTTTATCCTTCAAGGGATAAAATGGAAAGGAAATAGAAAATTGATTATCCGTATTAAAGTTTCTGATCGATTCATCATAGATATAATTATCCTGGATAATATTAGCGGATATGGATGAGTTTATTCCAAATCTTCTTTGTAAAGGTATGCTGTAGCTTAATTGAGCGTTGTCAATCCTCGAATAAAGTATAGCATTCTTTAATGTACTTTTAGGTGAGTTTAAAAGAGTTTTAAGTTTAAATATGTAGGAGTTGCTCCAGGAAGAATAATCATATGGATAAAGCCCTGTATAATTATCGTCCCTCTTCAAAGAAATATTTATATTTTGAAAATTCGATAAGTAGGACAAACTCAAATAGTGCAATTGATCAAGGGATACACTCTGATCCGGTATTTGAACATCAAAATTGGCAGGAGTCTCCAATTTTTCTCGGGTATAATCCCATCCCCTACTATAGTTGTAGCTTTGAGACAGACCAAAAGGCAAATCCCACCACTCTCCTATTCCTATTGACTCTCTAAAACTCCTATTATTCTCCAGATTAAAATCATCTTTAGTTAAAACTATACTATTATTTGATTCTACAATTCTATCAAAATAATGATACAATCGCGGCAAATATTTATTATTACTATTAAACTCCACAAAGTGCTTTTGGGTTATGCTGTATCCTCCTTCTTCAAAATTGGATTTTACATTCTCCATATTTCTTAACTCATCTGTATCCTCCCTTGATAATGATAATCCGGTAGAAAAAACCTTTAATAATCTCGATTTTAAATCCACAGAGTAAGTTTTATTTTTAATGTCGCTTTCTCCTGCTATCCATCCTTCTTTATGCTCATACGAAAACGCAATTTCAGAATCAGAGATTAGAGGAAATGTAAAAATATCTAATAAATCACCTCTATAGCCAAATACAGATTGAATATAATAGGCCTTATCAAAATAGTTTTTACTTCCTGAAAGATACCATTCGTCCAACCACACATCAAAACTGGCAATTGGGGATCCTCCATTGTTTATAAACGAGAATCTCACCTCAGATACTCTTTTCAAAATATTCAGGCTCCCAACCACAGTCATATTTCCGACAGAATTCCCGTTTATTTTAACCGAATAAGTACCATCCAGTGAAATGTCAATTTCATTCCAGCCTATCTTATAGTTGCTAGATGATATATCAGCATACATTTTTTCATTCTCATTTGTATAAAAGGTAACTCTAGTAATTAATCCAGCCTGAAGAGTATCTGTAACGTAGACAAACATCTTAAAGTTGCTATATGGAATAAAATCTCTTGTCGAATTGAATACTCTTGATACCGATACTTCACTATCAGGATCAAGAGGGTTTATAAGCCTAACATCCAGAAGCTTCTCAGTATGTCCTGTCTTTCTTCTATAGGTTGTGCTCCCATGCAATGAATCATATATTTCAGGATAGGCAGATGAAAATGCATTCCCTGTTATATCAGGATTATCGTAGATAGAAAGCTGTGATACGTTTAAATCATCAGGGTTATTATTAACAATCTCTGAACCAGAAAACCATACCTTATTTATAACTATCTTTCCCGAAAGGTCATTTATCAAACTCCCTCCCGATAAAAGGGAAGTATCAGGTACTATGGTAATTCTCAATGCTTCTGCATTTTGAAATATATCAGGATTACTGCTTATTAGATTATGAATGGAAACTGAAAACAAATGAAAAGTTTGCTGAGACGGTGAAATTTCAAAAAGATAACTATTTGAAGTTTTGCCTATAATAACTCCCGTTTCAGAAATATCCAACTGACCATTTTCATTTAAATCTTCAGAGTCTATTTTTCCATTACTCTCACCATATCTATTTGAACCAATTACAGTTTGTGTTCCCCCGGTAGGCGTGATTGAAAATCCATGATCATTTATGGATGATTCACCATCGAGTTTGTTATTGCCATTTAAATCTTCATTATAATTTGAAAGCAATTCAATATAAACCTTTACAGGGCCATCAAATAGATCCACTGCCTCAGCAAGTATGTTAAATCTTTCATAACTCGAGAGGTCCATATTAGCTATAGGGTAGACAACAGAAACAAATGGATCAATGTTCCCCTTTGACATGCTAAAATCGAGAACAAGTGATTTCTCCTCTCCCCCTGTCGGTTTATCCGCAGTGTTATAGGGCCCGGCCTTTTTTGAATAATCAAATATCTGGTCAGAAGGGATGTTCCAATCAAGGGTATGGAGATGGTCTCCAGTTATTGCATTTGATTCCCAGTAATTTTTATAGTAAAGTTTTCCCCTCGTCTGAAGAGAAACACCACTTGTAGGTAAAATTGATGATATGGTTGCAAGCATCCAATCTTCATCCGTCAGGTTAAGGTTGAACTCAGTATCTCCCGATTCCATATCGGCAACAATTGCATAGTTGTTTACATTCGGATTTGTAGATGAAAAAGCAGCTTCTGTCTTTAGACTTGTATAGAGTCCTTTTTCATCTTCATTTGCACCAAACCCAAGCTCGAGCTGGCTACTGTTTATCAAGGTTGTGGCTGCTTCTGTTCCAACCTCAGGAGCCTCCTCTGACTTTATAGGGTACTTATAGGCTGTGAGATTATGGATGTACAGAGGTCCATTTTCATATATAATACCTCCTGCGGTAGTAACCTGTTTATTACCACCTCCCAGCCCCGTATATCTGTAGTAGATATCAACCGAAGTTGTAGGTTTTATAACTCCTTCTTTAAACTCAATTACACCGAAATTGCAATCAACTGTATACAGTGATGGATCTGCTTCATTCCCGTCAAGAAATACCGTAACACTCCCAGGTACAACATTAAAATCGAGAAAAAAGGATTCCGCATAGTAGCTGTATGATATATAAATTCTGTTGATTGAGTTTTTGGCAGTGGGGTATGAAATACCACCATAAATTGGATTGTCAGGATTAAAGGGATTTCTTTCCGGTTCCGTAGCCACTAAAGCCGGGTCATAAGGTTTCTCGCCAGGAAATGGCCTTGGGTAAAAATCTATACCATCGTTAAAAGTAAAAGCAATAGTTGCTGTATTGGCATCAAAGCTGTAGTCCGACAAAAGATCATCGTAGTTATTATTTAAGCCCCCGTTGGCTGTATAATGAAGAGATATATCCACATCGTATATGCTATTCCCTTCGAATTCTTCTAAGGCATAAATATTGCGCCGTTCATAGTAATCATTAAATGAATTTTTTCTTAAGTAGAGATAGGTTTTGGTTGGATCAAAATATTCAGAAAAATCTTGAGAATTAAAATCCTTTCGCACTCCATTCTTATCAATTATCGCTGATTGCCCCAGTGATGAATCTCCAACGGATACCCCGCCCTTTTCATAGTATACTACTAACTCTTCATTATCCTTTAAAGCCTCTAAAAGATCTATATAGCCTGTTGAATTATCAAAGGTATAATCTACATTTCTTGTAAGAAGCTTAAAGTTTTTATTATTAATTATAATATCAGCCGATACGGAGCTTGATTTATAGAGCAAAAGGGTATTCTCATCAATATTTTTATCAGGAAGGAAAAAGTATTGTGCTTTAATATAATCAACATCCATAGTTTTCATATCTATGTGCTGTTTAAGTCCTTTAAAATGCTTCTCACCCTTGAATGCAACATTATACCTTAAAAGCCCTTCAAAATCAAAATTGCCCTTGCCGGCTAAAAACCGCAATGCAAAGGAATCCTGGTTGCCTTCGTCTATCTTGATGTACCTGCTATCATGAATTTTGAAATATTTATTACCCAGGGTAACCTGTTTTATAAACTCCTCATCCTTACCCCTGTATTCAAAGGAGTATGTATTTTTCTCCTCCGCTATACCCTTCTCACTCCTTGTAGAATCATAGTCAAATTCAACAAAAAACCTATCGTTAATAGATCCTTCCATAAGAATTTTTTCAATTAGATTATATTTTAGGCCTGAGTTTATTCCTGCACTTCCCTGTCCAACCGTAATTCCCCTTTTTAAAGGAAAAGTAGTTCCATACGAAAGATTAAGATCTATCTCACCGTTAATATTCATCTCTGCATTTTGTGGGCTTAAACTTTGAAAATCATAATTTATCGGGTAAAATGTACTATTGTCGGAAATGGATAAATTGTTAATGTAGAAAGATTGTAGTGACCGGTTGTTTATCGAGATTATACGGTAATAATCCGAAAGAAGGGGAACATTAAACGCAGGGAGTTCTTTTGTTCCATAGATAAAAAACACCGCTACAGCTATAATAAAAATTATATATCTATTTTTGTAGTTGTTCGTATATCTCTTTAGCAAGCCCGAACTGACCCGATTTTGCCATTATTTTTGAATACTCTTCATATAACATATCACTAAAAATATCTTTAGCAAGACTTTTACCAAAAAAGCCGGATTCATGTACCGTTTTTTTCATTGATTTAAGCATTATCTGGATAAACAATGCCTCCATCTGCTGTGAAGCATCCATCAACTTTTTATTGTATTCTTTCTTTTGTTTTTCATTCATTTTTTCATTCTTTTCATTGAGTATTGCCTCAAAGCTTCTTTTTAGATTGTGTGTTTTTCGCTGATCCTCATTTAATTCAGCACCTTTTATAGTAGCATTTAGAAGTTCTCTTGATACTAATCCTGTATCTATATTCATTTGTTAATCACTCCTATCTCTTAAGTGCATTTGCTGTAGCAAGCATCGAATCCGATGTGGTAATCGCCTTTGAGTTGAGTTCGTATGCTCTTTGGGCTACGATCATATTAACCATTTCTTCAACTACCTGTACATTGGACATCTCAAGAAAACCCTGATGAACCTTACCCATACCAGAAAACCCTGGCTTTCCTGCAACAGGCGGTCCTGATGCTGCAGTAACTTTTACCAAGTTCTCTCCTATATTTTTAAGTCCGGCTGGATTTACAAATCTGTAGAGCTGAATTTGTCCCACTTCTATAGGTGTATCATTACCAGCAACCTTGACCGTTACGAGTCCATCCTGACTAATTGATATATCGGAATAAACAAATCCTTTTGGCATAATAATCTCAGGACTCAGCTTGTATCCGTTGCTTGTAACTATCTGTCCATTAGAATCAATCTTAAACGTACCATCTCTAGTATATCCGAATGTACCATCATACAATTGAACTCTGAAAAAACCTTCACCCTCTATTGCAAGATCGAGTTTATTTCCCGTATTTTTAAGGCTACCCTGACTGTACATTTTCTGTGTTGCTGCAGGTCTAACTCCATGGCCTACTTGAATTCCAGTGGGTATAAGAGTATCTCTCGTAGCTGGAGTACCTGCCGACCGAATCGTTTGATAAAGTAGATCCTCAAAATCCGGCCTGCTCTTTTTATAACCGGTGGTGTTGACGTTTGAAAGATTATGTGCTATTGTATCAATATTAAACTGCTGTCCCACCATACCACTTGCAGCAGTCCATAATGATCTCATCATTTTACCAGACCTCCGTGTTTGTTTTTAATATTATACTCTACCCACTTCATTTATAACTCTTCCAAGAGCCGCATCTTCAGACTGTATCATCTTTTGATTGGCCTCATATGTTCTATGAACCTCTATGAGATTTACCATTTCAATAACTGGGTTTACATTAGATTGCTCTAAAAACCCCTGCCTTACCTTTGGCCTGTTATCAACAATTATAGAAGCTGTTCCGGAGTATTGAGTGCTTCTATACAAACTCTCTCCAACTTTTTTAATGAATCTCACCTTTGGGAAGTTCACAATTTTTAACCTGTCAACCAGAACAGCGTTTTTCCACTCATTTTCCTCCTGGCTCACAAGCCTTAAAGGGTCTCCCATATAATCCTTATTTTCAAATATGTTTCCATCCTGATCCACAATAAAATTGTTTTTCTTTAACTGAATCGGCCCCTTTTCTCCTAAAACTTTATATCCATCCTTGGTGACCAGGAATCCATCCTTATCTATAAGGAAACTCCCATTTCTTGTATACCGTTCTCCATTATCAGTCTGAATTGTAAAAAATCCCTTACCTTCAAGAGCTACATCAAAAGGATTATTAGTCTGCTTAAATGCCCCCTGTGTAAATCGGGTGTAAACCTCATTCACCTCCACGCCTGTTCCCAATTTGCCAACAATTGGCATTAAATCATATGAACCCAGAGGAAATACTCTCACACCATCATCGTTTATTCTATGAATCAACATTTCAGGAAAGGCCTTCATAAGGGTTGAATCCCTC
>QNBN01000018.1 GCA_003645695.1 Spirochaetota bacterium
ATTAGGAGGACATAAATGGGAAAGTTTAAGTATTCAGCAGGACTATGGGCACTTGGAGGAGCAGCGGATAGATTTTTACCCAAAGGTTATAATGAAAAGGAATATACATTGAAAGATATCGTAGAAATCGCTGGTAAAGTAGATGGAATTGATGGGGCAGAAATTATGTCATCTCAGGTTGATGGCATAAACCTGAATGATTTTAAAGGTTGGTTGTCAGATAACGGATTAACGTTAACCAGTATTTTGGCTAATACCTTTGGTGATAGGAAATTCAAGTTAGGTTCAATAACACATACAGATCCAAAAATAAGGCAGGAAGCCTTAGATATATGTAAAAAAACTATAGATACCGCTGCTGAACTAAATTGTCCAACTATAAATCTATGGCTTGGAAGTGACGGGTTTGATTATTCTTTTCAGGTTGATTATCAACGGCATTGGAGTACCCTCCAAGAATCAATAATTGAAATTGCCTCTTATAACAAGGACATGAAAGTCTGCCTTGAGTATAAATTAAAAGAACCAAGGAAGTATATGACAATTGGAGCAGTAGGGAAAGCGTTGTATCTTGCAAGGGAATGTGGTGATAATGTAGGTGTAGTTTTGGATTTTGGTCATTCTTTAATGGCAAAAGAGAAGCCTGCAGAATCTGCAGTAATTCTTTTAATGCACAATAAGCTTTTTAATGTACATATAAATGATGCTTATGGGGACTGGGATGATGATCTGATCGCAGTTAGTGTACATCTTCAGGAAACTCTTGAGTTTCTTTATTATCTTGAAAAGTTTAACTATGAAGGTTGGATTGGCCTTGATATATTTCCCTTCAGAATGGATGGAGGTAGAGCAGCTGATTTATGTATTAAAAATTTGAGAGGGATTGAACAAATACTCGATAGGTTAGATAAGAAGGCCCTCGAGGATGCAATGAATACACTGGATGCAGGTAATTCTCAGATGGTGATTCATAATGCGATTTTTGGGTAATAAGTTTTTAAAAAATATCTATGAATCCAATCTAAAAACTATTCTTATCAGTTTTTAAAAAAAAGCCGATGTGATAATTCTTTATAGTATAAGAAATTATATACCATGTGCTATGTGGAAATCGTGGAGAATAACAATTTAAGGCTTTTTTAGAATAGACCCATCTATGATTTAATTTTTAGCTTATAAAGGTTAAATCTAGTTCTATATTTTTTGTTTATAGCATTTCTTTATAATATATTACTACGTGAATTCGAGTTGAGTTAGAGTGTCATTTTGTGATAATGAAAAAAATCAAAAAAATATGAGTATTATAAAGAGTATTGTTGTTATATGAACATTTGATACAAAATTTTCTGTTCTGTATTATTTAGTAGAAAAGATGAGAGTGTTAGAATTTAATCCAATTTTGATGGATGTAAGCGTTTTTAAAAATAGTGTTGGATTAAAATCGATAATAGGAATGTTTTTAAATAACGCGTCCTCAGACATTGATGGATTGGTGGTACATTATCATCCTTTTCTTGATGTATCAAACAAGTAAAAAAGTAACCTCAACTACATTGTATGAAAAAAAATGTGGAGTCAGTAAAGTAATGGGAAATTAGAAAAAGCGTGTTTTAAAACATTGGTATTTCATGTTTCTGGAATCGGTGGCAGGACAATGGAAGAATTAATTTGTCAGCAAACGATTCAGGGAGTTATTGATATGATTCTTGCAGAAATAGGAGCTTATATCGTTGGCGGACTACATGATGCTTAATCGAAAAGTTTTGAAGCTACTGGAAAATTGGGTATTCCTCAGGTAATAGTTTCTTAAGCTGCAAATATAATAATTTTACAACCAATAGAAAAAATCCCCCAAATATTTCGAAATAGGAGATTTAACATACATGGTTCAAATATAAGGACTATGAGAACTAATATAAAAGAAAATTAGGAGATAACGGATTTTATTGCTGGAAAAACTCAATAGGGCAAAAGGGCCAGTTATTTTTGTGGGATTTCAAGAAAATGAAAAAATTTAAATAGAGAAGAAATAATAAATTTAGAGATAAACTGGGAAAAGGATTTATAATTGTTGCAACAGGAGTATGTACTGATATTTTAGTTAAATTTGAAAATTAGGATGGTTCTAATATAACTATGGTATTTAATTCTGGTAAGCACCGAATGAACGGTTTTGGATTATTCTCGGGTTGGATGGCTTTTGGAAATGCAAATAAAAATTCAAAAAATTGAGCCTGAAGCTATATCTTATTATACTAAAATATAGTTAATCTCATTTTTATCCAGATATTCTCTATATTGAGGTTTTAAACCATTATCAGTGATTATTAGATCAATTTCTTTTAAAGAAGCAAAGTATGCCCATTCTATTTTTCCAAACTTTGTTGAATCTGCAAGTAGTATTATCTTTTCTGAAGAGGAGATAACTTTTTTTCTCATGGATGAAGCAAAAAAACTTCCGCTGGTTAATCCTGCCTGCGGATGAACACCAAAGGCAGATATAAATGCTTTTTGAGCTCTAATTGAATTGAATTCATTTTGATTGGTTAGGCTTTCAAACATATCAATTTCTTTATGATATAATCCACCTACTGTTATAAGATTTGTTAACTGTTTGCTGTTTAAGATATCAGCTATTTTTAGGCCATAACATATAGCAGTAATTGTTATTTTATCTTGAAGAATCTTGACCATATAATATAGAGTAGAACCAGAATCAAAGAAAACTGTGTCTCCTTCATCTATTAATGTAATTGCCATTTTTGCAATTTCTTTTTTTTCTTTAACATTTTGGTTACAAGCTTCATCAATATTGTAGTTCAGTAGATCAGCAAGATATTGAGATTCTAAAGGTTGGACTCCATTTTTTACTTTTTTTATCAAATGAAGATTGTTAAGTAATTCTATGTCACGCCTTACTGTTATTTTGGAAACATTCAATAATTCTGCTAATTCGCTAATACTAACGTAACCTTTCTCATTGCAGAGTTTTACAATTCTATCTAATCGTGTATTTTTTTTCATTTTCTTATTTTATTTTCCATTTTATATTGACATTATTTGATAATTATTATAAAATATTTTTCATAAATTGTTAATTTATAAATATAATATATCAATATTTGATAATTAATGGTAAAATAATATCAAATTAGTTAATTATTTACAATTAGAATTTATTAAAATCTTTTTATAAGGGGGTTTTGTTATGAAAAAGCTAAAATTCATCTTAGTTTTATTTCTTGTTCTTATTTTTTCTGCTACGTTTGTATTTGCCGGTGGTTCAAAAGAAGGGGCAAAACCTGCAGAAAAGAAAGTTACAAAACAGATCAAAATGACTATTCTTGGTATTGGAGGGTGGCCACCAAGTAAGTTAGGTGTGGATATGTCACCTATGTTTGCTAAGTATGCCAAGGAAAAATATGGATATGATGCTACATTTAGTTTTCAAGAAGCACCATTTTCGGCATTATTTCAGAAAGCAGCTAGTTCGTTAGCAACAAGGTCTCAAGAGTATAATATTATTATAAGTGACAGTCAATGGCTGGGAGCCTTTGCTGAACCAGGTTGGATTGTGAAAATAAGTGATATTATCAAAGAGAATCCTGAGTTAAATATAGAATGGTTTGATCCGGTAGTTAAAAATTCCTATATGGTTTATCCTGATGGTACTGATCAATTGTGGGGTATGCCGGAAGAAGGTGATGTTATAGTCCTTTATGTAAGGAAGGATTTATTCAGTGATCCTAAGGAAATGAAAGCATTTAAATCAAAATACGGTTTTGATCTACCTCAAACTTTTGAGGATTGGGAAAAGATAACAATGACCGATTTTGAAAAGATTGCGGAATTTTTCACACGACCTGATAAGGATCTTTATGGAACTTGTATGGAGTATTCTAAAGAGTATGATTTTATGACGATGTTCCTATATCCTTTCATGTTTTCTTTAGGTGGTGAAATTTGGGACCCACAGCAGAGGAAAATCTGGGGTATCCTTAATAGTGATATAAATGCTAAAGCAATGGTTTGGAACAAAAAAATGCTTAGATATCAACCGCCAGGTGCAATCAATTATGGAATATCAGAGGAAAACGATGCCTTTACTCAGGGTAAACTGGCGACTGCTTTTATGTGGGCAGCTATGGGGCCTGCGATGATTACAGATAAGCTGAAAGGCAAAGTAATAGTTGTTCCTCCCCCGGCGTTTAAGAGACAAGATGGTTCAACTCACAGAATATACTCAATAGGAGGACAACCCTGGGTAATAAATAAGTTCAATGATAAAGATCATATGAGAGTTGCAATAGATTTCTTAAAGTGGTGGTATAAACCAGAGACTCAATTAGAATTTGCAAAAAGAGGTGGTAATCCAACTGATAAGGCAACATTAACTTCACCAGGATTTGAAAATATTCAACCGTGGTTTAGAGCTTATAAGTATATGTTACATACATATAGAGCAAGAGATTTTTGGCATGAGCCTAAATATTCTGAAATGCTTGCTGCACAGCAGGCAGGTTGGACTGCATATGCAAGTGGTGAAGTTTCAAATCCAAAGAATACCCTGGATTGGATTGCTTGCCAGCAGCAAAAAATATTATATGAAGCAGGAAGGTCTAAAATCGCACCACCGGATGTTTGCAAGAACATAAAATTAAAGTAGCTTGATATCATAAGTAGGGGAGAGTATAAGTAAATACTTTGCTCTTCCCTTATTTTTATTTTAATGAATTGTATGGTAATATATAAAAACCAATATGCTTGAATTGCATGAGAGAAGGAGAGGTTATTTGATGAGATTGGGGGATAGATCAAAATTTCGTACACTTTTAAATAAGTTTGAAAATTCAAAAAGTTTCCCTGGTATGTTATTAGTGCCTGTTTTATCATTCTTTATAATATGGAATATAGTACCACTCTTATGGATGTTAGGTCTCTCTTTCTACCGTTTCTCATTAGTAACAGGGCAACCGCAGAAATTTGTTGGTTTTGCTAATTTTCAGGATATTTTGAATAATAGAAGTGTATGGAAAAGTTTTGGAAGAACTTTTCTATGGTTGATATCAACAACAGGCTCAGAGACTATCCTTGGTATTTTATTGGGATTTCTTTTCTGGAATAGCGTTGATATGCCTGGTAGAAGGTTGGCTTTAACTCTACTATTTACCCCTATGATATTAGCACCAGCATCGACGGGAACCTTTTTTAGATTAATATATGAACCAACATTTGGTATTTTAAATTATTTTCTTCAGTTGGTTGGTATAGGTAAGATAGATTTTTTAGGCAGCCAGAAATGGGCATTCCCGGCAGTTGCTTTAGTTGACATATGGATGTGGACGCCATTTATGATTTTAATAACTTTAGCTGCTCTCGGTTCGGTACCTAAGGCAGAACTTGAATCGGCAGAAGTTGATAAATTAACTTGGTTTGATAAAGTTAGATATATAATACTTCCATATGGAAAGTTTATACTCATGTTGGGAATATTATTAAGGACAATCGACTCTTTAAAAACGATGGATCTTGTGTATTTAATGACAAAAGGAGGACCTGGTAATAGAACCGAACTTATTGCGATTGACTTATGGAGAAAGGCATTTGAAGGTTTTACAATGGGCTGGTCTTCAGCTCTTGCAGTTATTGTTTTATTCATAGCAATTGCATTAACGTCTATTTTTATATACATTCTGAACCTGAGCAAAAGAAGGGAATTAGGCTTATGATAAAAAGACCAAGAAAATTAATATATCATATTGTTCTCTGGGTAATATCGCTAATATTCTTTTCACCTGTATTGCTGGTTATAACGGATTCATTTAAAACAAAAGAACAAATACTATCTATTCCTCCAAAGTGGTTCTTTACCCCAACTATAAAAAATTTTATAGATCTTTTTACAAGGCCAAATATTTCCAGGTATTTTTTTGACAGTATAGTAATATCTACCACATCTGTAATTATTGCAATTATTGTTTCAATTCTTGCAGCTTATAGCTTTTCCAGGTTCAAACCTAAAGGTACTGATCTTTTTATGTTCTTCCTATTATCCATAAGAATGGTTCCAGCAGCAGCATCAGTTATTCCTGTATTCCTGATGTATATAGCTCTTGGATGGAAAGATACCTGGGGAGGTATGATTCTTTTCTATGCTATGTTTAGCATACCATTCTCTGTATGGATATTAAAGGGATTTATGGATGGTTTATCAGTGCATTACGATGAAACAGCTTTAGTAAATGGAGGATCTAGATTTCATATTATCTTTAAAGTTCTAATGCCCCAATTAAAACCAGGATTAATTGCGGCTTTTATCTTTAATGTAATATTTGTTTGGAATGAGTTTCTTTTCAATTATATTATTGGAGGGAAAAAAACTACTATGATTCCGGTTGCACTTTCAACATGGATGTATAGTCAATCAGGAATAGATTGGACTTTCGTTGCAACATTAACAACGGTATATATGATACCACTAATATTAGCAGTATATTTCTTTCAGAAGTATCTTTTAATTGGAATGACATTTGGGACTATACGAGGTGAGGTATAATGTCGGAAATAAGGAAACCATTTGCTTCTATAATGCAAACAGTTGTAATATTGATGCTATTATTAAGTATGATTCTTGTTGCACAGCAAATAAGTATAAAAATATACAAATTTGGCTTAATAATGCTAATAATCTCTGTTATTTTACAAATTGGTTTTGGTAATATTCCTCCTACGGCTAACTTTACAAAATCCATAAAGTTACTTTTAATTATTTTTGCTATTATTATATCAGTATTTTTGTTGGGTATTATCTTAGCACCGGTTTTTGTGAAGTTTGTAATGGGAGGATAAATATTGTGATAGCGGTAGAATTTAATAGTATTAAGAAAAAATATCGTAATAATGAAGTTCTAAGAGATATTACTTTTAAGATTAATCAAAATGAGTTTACAATATTATTTGGTGAACCTGGGTGTGGTAAATCGGTTATCCTAAGATTGTTGACCGGAATTGAAAAACCTGACAGTGGTTATATAAAAATCAGAGGTGAAAATATTTCAAATAAGCCTGTATCTGAAATAAATATTGGCTATATTCCTCAATCTTTTGCTCTATATCCACATTATAGTGTGTATGATAATATCGCATATCCGTTGAAATTAGTAAAAGCCTCAAAAGAAGAAATTGATAAATCGTTAAGTAAAATTGCTAAAATGCTTAGGATTGATCATTTGCTAAATAAAAAGCCTGATCAATTAAGTGGAGGTGAAAAGCAAAGGGTAGCTATTGCTAGAGGTTTAGTAAAAAAAACGGATATATTCGTATTTGATGATCCGCTTGCTGGTTTAGATTTTAAGCTACGAGAACAATTAATAGATGACTTGCGTGAAATGCAAAGATTAATTAGTTCAACATTTATATATGCAACCTCTGATCCATTGGAAACTCTAATGCTTGCTCAAAATGTTTTGGTGATTCATGAGGGAAGAATCGTTGATCAGGGTCCGCTAGAAGAAGTTTATAAGAATGCAAATCATATTAAATCGTTTGAAATACTTGATTTCCCACGTTCAAATATTATAAATGGCAGACTTGAGAAACTTAATGATAGAGTTTATTGTACGACTGAAATATTTAAAATTCCGGTTGATATATTTAATATCGAAGATATTAATGAGAGTAATGAAGTATTTATTGGAATAAGGCCAGGTGATATAAGTCCAGCTGAGAAAGAAGAAGGTAATATGGTTTCTTTTTCGGCAAAAGTAATCCTTTCGGAGGATTTAGGAGCTGAATTATTACTTCATTTGGAAAGTAACGGTATAAAACTTATGTCTATATTGAGACATGAAGATGAAAATTTAATTAAATCAAATATTCAGAATTTTGTAATAAAAAATGATGAAATAAAGATATATAGTAGGCAATTTGGTATGCTTATAGGCCAGGGGGGTATTTAAGTTTATGCCTGATATAATTGTACAAAAACTTCGTAAAGAGTATAAAGATGTTGTAGCAGTAAGGGATGTAAATATCACTTTTTTATCAAACACGGTAACCTGTATCCTTGGACCTTCAGGATGTGGTAAAACAACCTTTTTAAGAATGATTGCTGGTCTGGAGGAACCAACTCGGGGAGAAATATATTTTGATAATAAGATTGTAAATCAGTTAGAAACAAGAGAAAGAGATTTAGCAATGGTTTTTCAGTATCCTGTTGTTTATAGAGGTTTAAATGTATACAAGAACATTGAATTACCTCTAATAAGAAGTGGCATTTCCATAAATGATCGTAAAAAAAGAATTGAAGAAGTGTTGTCTTTAATGGATTTGGAAAATAAATGGAAAAGCGATGTAACCCAATTAGATAATAGTTCAAGGCAAAAGGTAGCTGTTGCAAGAGTTCTTGCACGTAGACCTTCTATTATGTTATTTGATGAACCTTTAACTAATGTTGACGTTGAAACAAAGGAACAAATAAAAAAAGCGATTAAAGATTTTAGTCGAATTTCAAAACAAACAATAATTTACGTTACTCATGATCAAACTGAAGCTATGACATTAGCTGATAAAATTGTTTTAATGAAAGAAGGGAGTATAATCCAGTACGATGAACCTAGAAAACTATACAATTTTCCTAATGATTTGTTTGGTGGGTGGTTTCTCGGAAATCCTGGAATGAATTTCATTGAGGTAACCAACAAAAATATAGGAAAAATGCCAAATCCATTGTTATCTTTATTGAGTAGCTATTTAATAGATGGAAATAAAATAAAACTTGATAAAATTATTATTGGAATTAGGCCTGAGTATGTAAAAGTAATAGAGAATAAAACTAATTATTCTATTAAATGTAATGTTTTGCATAAAGTATTAACCATTGGTAAACAGTATCTTATATATTTAAAGTTGAATGATATAATATTTAAAGCTAAAGTTAGGAATGAAATTGGAAAAAGATTACATAGCAATGCATGGATTGAATTTCCAAAAGATAAAATCATGTTATTTAGTGGGGAAGGAGAAAGAATAAATAATTAAGCCAAGTATACTATTACTAAATTTGACTGTTTAATTATAATATTTTTTTTAAAGTAAAATGGTATTGCAGAATTTCGATAGTTAGTATTTAGTTTTTTCTGTTATTCATTAAAATAATTGTAAATTTTATATATTATACGAAAGTCGAAATTCGGTTAAATTAGAATATTTAATTATAAAGATTTATTACTATGATAATAAGGGTTGAAAATGCATAAAATAAACATAGACGAGATACCCGAAAGAAGTATAAACAAAAACTATATGGAAGGGGTATCAATTAGATATCTTATAGTTGAGGAATTTGGGGCTCCTAATTTTGAAATGAGGTACTTTGAGTTGCAGAAAGGCGCGAAAACATCATTTGATAAACATGCATATGAACACGAAGTTTTTGTATTGAGGGGTAAGGGAAGACTCGTAGTTAATGGAAAAGATTATTATCTTCGATTGAATGATGCAGTATTGATTGAGCCGTGGGAAGAACATCAACTTTTTCAAGTTGGAGATGAACCATTTGGGTTTCTTTGTATTGTCCCGAATGGTGTTAGTAAAAGTAAGTATCAGATACCTTTAGATTATAGAAACTTTAGTAATAAGTAATTGTTTGGATTATGGATTTTATAGGGGCTTTGACAAAAAGCCCCATTTTTATCTTATGTAACTATTTAAATTTTAAGAGGAGGTATTTAAAATGCATAAATATGGATTAGAACTTCTTTTATGGACTGATAACTTTACAAAAGATAGGTTGGATTTAATACCTCATGCAAAGGAGCTTGGTTTTGATGGGGTTGAGATTTTGATAAATCATCCTGATGAATTTCCAATAGAGGAAACTAAAAGAACATTGGAAGAACATGATATGGGGATTAATTTTGCTGTTGTCCTTGATAAGGATACCAATAGCATTTCTCCAGATGAAGATGTCAGAAAAAATGCTCTTAAATTCATGAAAAAGTGTATTGATGTTGCTTATGGTGTGTCTGGGGGTGGATGCGGAATAGGTGGAGTAAACTATGTTGCTTGGGGTTATTTAACTGGAAACCAGAGAACTGAGCAAGAATGGGAGTGGGCAGTGAGTTATTATAGAGAAGCTGCTAAATATGCGCAGGATAAAAATATTACACTTGCAATAGAACCAGTTAATAGGTTTGAGACATTTTTTATTAATGTAGCATCCGATGCAGTTCAGTTTTGTAAGGATGTAGGGGAGCCTAATGCGAAGGTTCACCTCGATACTTATCATATGATAAGGGAGGAGAAGGATTTTTATAAAGCTATAGTAGAAACAGGTGATTATCTCGGATATTTTCATGCCTGCGAAAATGAAAGAGGTATACCTGGAACTGGTCTTGTTGATTGGGAGGATGTTTACAGAGGTTTAAAAGATATTAACTATAAAGGTTGGATTACCATTGAATCATTTACACCAGATATGAAAGAACTTGCAAGATTAACGGCCATCTGGCGAAAACATGCACCAAGTGCTGATGATTTGGCTAAAGAAGGACTAAAGAATCTTAAAGAAATTGAAAAAAGAATAATTGGTGATTAAGAATTGACACAAGTCCGATTGTATTGTATATAAATTATAAAAACTGGTAAAGGGAGTATTGTAATGGGAGTTAGAATTAATGGTAGAGATGTAGTTCTTTCGCTGATTTCTGCGATTAATGAAAATAAGGCATGGCTAAGTGAGATAGATGGAGCTATAGGTGATGGTGATCATGGTGTTAATATGGCAAAAGGATTTAATATGGCAAAAGAGAAGGTAGATGATGCAGGAGAAACCCTTTCTGAGCAATTAAAGTCCCTGGGAATGATTCTGGTTTCTAATATTGGTGGTGCGATGGGACCAATTTACGGCACCTTTTTTATGAGAATGGCAAAGCCAATTGAAGGGAAATATGAGATAGATGAGAATGATTTTAAATCCATGCTTGAAAGTGCACTGGAAGGGGTTAAAAAACGAGGACAGGCTGAAGTTGGGGATAAAACTCTTGTAGACACTCTCGAACCGGCAACAAAGGCCTTTGCTGAATCTGTTGAAAAAGGGTTAAGTTTTAAAGAAGCATTGGATAAAATGGTTGAAACAGCTAAAAAGGGAATGGAGTCAACAAAAGATTTAGTTGCAAAAAAAGGAAGATCAAGCAGATTGGGTGACAGATCAAAAGGAACTATAGATGCTGGAGCCGCATCCTGTTATATAATTCTGAAAACACTTGCTGAATCGATTGAAAAGACTCTATAGTTGATTTATCTTTAATTTAATTAAATTAAGATTTTCTATCTTAAAAGGTTAAACTCGAAATGATAATGGTGTTTTATTTTTAAAATATATTTATAGTGAACGGTTTTTCTAAAAATATAAATGTCAAAAAGATAATTCTATTTCTTTTGAGGTAAACTTATAGAGAATTTTCTTATTTTTTAGTGCTTGTTTACAATACTTGGTTTAGTTGTTTTTTTACACCGTAGTTTGAATATTTTGATAAATAAATTGATAAGGGGGCTAATCATGAAGAAATTTATAAATGATCCGAATAAAGTGGTTGATGAAATGGCCGAAGGGTTTGCAATAGCCCATAGCGATAAAGTAAGATTATTAACTGAGGCAAGGGTAATAGCAAGAAAGGATGCCCCTGTTAAAGGGAAGGTTGGGGTTGTAACCGGTGGTGGCTCGGGACATAAACCGGCATTTATAGGTTATACTGGCAAAGGTATGGTTGATGCAGTTGCAATTGGAGAGATTTTTACCTCACCTCCTGCTAATGCCTTTTATCATGCATTTAAAGCAGCTGATGGTGGTAATGGTGTTGCCTGTCTATATGGTAATTATGCTGGGGATGTTATGAATGTTGATATGGCAGTAGAAATGGCAGATGCAGATGGAATTACTGTGAAACAGGTAATTGCAAATGATGATGTTCCATCTGCTCCAAAAGGAAGTGAAGACAAACGCAGAGGTGTTGCAGGAGAAATTTTGATGTGGAAAATAGGTGGTGCGAAAGCTGATAAAGGCGGAAACCTTGATGAGGTAATAGCCGCAGCCAAGAAAGCAATAGATAATACACGGAGTATGGGAGTGGGACTCTCTCCCTGTATTATTCCAGCGGTTGGAAAACCTAATTTTACTCTGGGTGAGAATGAAATGGAGGTTGGGATCGGCCATCATGGAGAGCCTGGAATAAAAAAAATGGAAATTAAACCTGCCGATGAGATAGCTCAAATGGCCGCGGATATAATACTTCCCGATCTTCCGTTCAACACTGGTGATGATGTATGCGTTTTGATATCTGGTCTTGGTTCGACACCTTTAATGGAGCTTTATATACTATACAGGAGATTTGGTAAAATATTAAGCGATAAAGGTATTAATATTTATAAATCCTATGTTGGAAATTATTTCACATCTCTAGAAATGGCTGGAGCAACTTTTACGGTAATGAAGCTTGATGATGAACTTAAAGAATTGTTGGATCATCCTGCTGATGCAGTGCATTTTAAACAGTTGTGAGTTATGATTATACCTGGATTAAGGATTGACACATCGGCCTTATGGCCTCCTCGCAATGACGCGTCTGGGTAATGTCATTGCGAGCATATAGAGAGTAGAGTTTAGCAATATCAGAATTGTTGCATTCATGACTTCATTGCGGGTGAAGCGAAGCAATTTACTCATATTATTTCACATGTGGAGATACCCCTAATGTTAATTGTTAAACTTAATCCTTGAGCTTCTGCTTTTTGAATTTTTTGAGATTTAGGAATTTTAGGTTTTATAAGCAATCATCTTTAGTATGTTGGGAAATATTACATTATTGAATAAATTTAATGCCAGATTTTACCACCCTACTCAAAATTAAACTTTGCTAAAAAGGAAAAGAATTTTCTCGCTACGTCTGAAAACACCAGAGGATATGTTTTAGAGCAAAATCATGAATAAAATACATATATCCTACCTATGATGGTACAGCAATTATATTTTACTCAAATTTAGTTCTGAATAAGTATAATGAAATATCATAAAATATCTGGGAAGATATATAAACAAGCATTAAAATCTTGACTTTTGATATATTTAACTTAATATTTTGTTAAAAGTTTGTTCTTTAACATAAAGGTCGGTATGAGGTAATGTGGTTAAGCCACAGCGGTCCCGCCACTGTAACCGGGGATGAAAACAGCAGGATGCCATTGTCCATAATCCTGAAATACTGGGTTGCGGATGAGAAGGCGCTGTTAGTAAAATGATCCGGGAGCCAGGATACTCATATCTGCCTGTAGTATCCCTCGAGGGGTGGGGCAATGCTACATAATAGGCATTATGAACCCTTGGCAATTTTGCTGAGGGTTTTTTGTTTATAAATTTCTAGGGAAATAATATGGAGGATTAAATGAGAAGAATAATTTGGGTAATTGTATTAATCTTATTCATAATTCCTGGTACTTTTGGGATAATATTAGCTGGAACTGCTATTGACTCGCTTGGTAATAAAATTACAGTTCCTGATAAAAACTTAAGAATTGTATCTCTATCACCTGGTAGTACAGAGATACTATTTGCTATTGGTATAAGGGATGAGCTGGTAGGAATTTCAGATTTTTGTAATTATCCTCCAGATCTGATTAAAACAAAGCCTAGAATGGGCGGTTTCTCCACACCAAATATTGAGAAAATTGAAGCTGTTCATCCGCATGTAGTTATTCTAACTACTGTGGTTCCAATACAAATAGAAAAACAGCTAAATAGATTAGGAATTAAGATATTTGTATCTGAACCCAAGAGTATAAATCAATTGATGGATAATATTTATCAAATTGGTAAACTAACCAATCATCTGGAGAATGCACAGAGGCTAATTAAAAATATGAAAGAAAGAATCGGTAGAGTGATAAATCGTATACATGAAAGGAGTGTTCACCCGGTGAAAACTTTCATTGAAATATGGTATAATCCAATATATGCAGCAGAAAAAACTACATTACCGGGAGATATAGTTACTAAAGCCGGCGGTGAGGTTGTCCCAGATACTGGGAAGGATTATCCACAGCTAAATGAAGAAACACTTTTGGAGCTTGATCCGGAAGCGATTATTCTTGGGCATAAAATTAGCATGGATGAGTTTAAAAAAGTTCATAAAAATGTTTCATCTATCACAGCAATAAGAAATAATAAAATATTGATACCAAATCCTGATATATTTTTACGCCCTGGACCGAGGGTAATAGATGCACTTGAAGAGATAGCAAAGTTTCTGCACCCGGAGGCTTTCTGAAAATAACAGAAGGCAGTATATGAAATATTATGAGAAAATATATTAATGTTTTGATTCTAATTATTATCGTTTTTGTGAGTGTAGTTTTGAGTAGTTCTATAGGAGCAGTTAATGTTCCCTTTAACAAAACAATTAATATTTTTCTTTCAACAATCTTTAAAAATATAAATGGTAATTATACGGATGTTCAAAGAAACATCATTATAGGTATAAGACTCCCAAGAGTATTTCTTGGAATGATTGTTGGTGCTTCCCTTTCAATATCTGGCCTTGTTTTTCAAGCATTGTTAAAGAATCCTCTAGCTGATCCCTATACCCTTGGAATATCTGCTGGTGCTTCCTTTGGTGCTGGGATTGCAATCTTTTTATCCTATGTAATTGGAGCCACTTTCAGGGCTTTTTTGCCAATATTTGCATTTTTTGGGGGAGTATCAACAATATTTCTGGTTTACTTTTTAGCAAGAGTTAAAGGCAGGGTACAGGTTCTAACAATAATACTTGCAGGGGTGGTTGTTAGTTACATCTTCTCATCAGGGGTTGTTTTGATTATGTCTTTACTGGGAGATAAATCACATGAGATAATATTCTGGCTGATGGGTAGTCTTGCAGGATATCATAGCCATCTAATTCCATTATCACTTGCTATAATTATTTTTATGTTAGTAATTTTATTTTTTTACAGAGATTTGGATCTTATGTCGCTTGGAGATGACCAGGCAAAAAGCCTTGGAGTTAATACAGATTTTGTAAGAATAGTTCTTTTTTCAATAACCTCATTAATAACATCCATTAGTGTATCTTTAACTGGCACAATTGGTTTTGTAGGACTTATAGTACCTCATTCGATGAGATTGATATTTGGGCCAAAACATAAAATTCTAATACCATCCAGTATATTAGTTGGAGCATCATTTTTACCGTTGTCTGATTGTATTGCCAGAACGATTCCTTCACTCTTATTCCAAACGGGAATGGAAATTCCTGTTGGTGTTATAACTTCATTATTTGGAGCACCATTTTTTATTTTTCTCTTGATTAGAGGGAAGAAGAGGTATTGGTTTTAAATATGAAAGAAGCATATGGTGTTAAAAACTTGAAGTTCAGCTACAATGGAACCAACATCATTAACGATATATCTCTAAATATTATGGAAGGTGAGTTTTTATCTCTCCTTGGTCCAAATGGAGCTGGAAAAACTACTTTGATAAGAATTCTTACTGGTGTTATTAAGGATATTGAAGGAGAGGTATTACTCTATTCAAAACCTATTCATCATTATAGAAGAAGAGAATTTGCCAAAACTGTATCCTTTTTACCCCAGAATCCCGAGGTAAATCTTCCATTCCAGGTAAGAGATGTGGTGATGATGGGAAGATTTCCATACATAAAGAGATTTGAAATGGAACGACCAAGAGATATTGAAGTTGCTGAATATGCAATGAAACTTTTAAGTATCGATCATCTAGCGAAGAGACACTTGAAGGAACTCTCTGGTGGAGAGGTTAAGAGGGTTTTTATTGCACAGGCTATTGCTCAGGAATCAAAGATTCTATTCTTAGATGAGCCCACAGCAAATCTTGATATTAATTACCAGATCGAGATATTCAAAATTCTAAAAGATTTTAATAGAAGATTGAATAAAACCATAATATTAGTTACCCACGATATAAATCATGCAGCAAGGTTTGCAAAGAGGATTGTGCTTTTAAAGGATGGAATGGTTGTAAAGTCAGGAGAACCTGAGGATGTTATTACTGAAGGTAATTTAAGGTTGGTATTTAATACTGAGTTAAAAGTGGAGTATGATTCAAAGAATAAACCGTATATTCTGATATAAGGCAATTCCTACCTTGAGAATTAAATTACAATCATATCGATTTTGATGTTTTTTAGAGAGTGTTTAAAAGGCTCGGGATGGTATCATTATTGGCGATGCAGTGTTTATAGGGCGCCTGTGACGTCATTTCGAGCGAAGCGACTCTTTGAGCGAAGCGACGCAATCTAAATATATGATATTTACAAATTAAAATAATTTTTATATATTATGGTAATTTGAAAGAAGGAGGGTTTTGGATAGATGGAAAAGATCAAAATAGAAAAATTATCAGAAGAAGAAATTGAACGCCGTGGAATAAAAAATTGGGGAATATGGGAAAAGGAAGTATCTGAGTTTGACTGGGAATATACAAGTGAGGAGCATTGTTATATAATAGAGGGAAAAGTTAAGGTTGAAACTCCTGAAGGAGATGTAGAGATTAATAAAGGTGATTATGTAGTGTTCCCTGTGGGCCTGAAATGCAAGTGGAAAGTTTTAGAACCAGTCAAAAAATATTATAATTTTAAATAATCAAAAAAGTTATAATTGTTTTCTGAATAAAGTAAGGCTTTTTAATGAGCAACCATGAAATTACGAAAGATGAATTAAGGAATTATATTTTATCGGTAGGTGCAGATCTTGTTGGTTTTGCTTCTATCGATAGATTTGATAAAGCTCCCGAAAATCACCATCCAGCATATCATCTTCCTGAAGCAAAAACCGTAATAACATTTGCAAAACAATTTCCAAACACAGTTTTGATGAGAGGTCCTGTAACTTCCTACCACAAAATGATAGTATTACTGGAAAGAGAACTGGATGTAATAATAAGGCTGTAATTTATGCAGGATGGTTTGTCCAATTGGAGTAGACTCCAAATAAAAAATAAAAATGCGGGTTTTTTAACCCGCATCGAAACGATCAAAGCTAAGTCTCTTATTTAATAATTTTCACAGTAGATCTCAAAATAAGACTGGGGTTTTAGACAGGTAGGGCATACTTTCGGTGGCTCAGTACCTTCATGAATTCTTCCACAGTTCCTGCATTTCCAGTATACTTTATTAGCTTTTTTAAAAACTAGGCCACTTTCCATTGTTTTAATAATTTCATTATATCTTTTTTCATGCCATACTTCAACTTCTGCTATTCGCTTAAAAGTACTTGCGATTTCTTTAAACCCTTCTTCTTCAGCTATCTCGGCAAAAGATGGATATATACTTGTATGTTCCATTTTCTCACCGGCTGCTGCTGCTTTAAGGTTTTCAAGGGTTGACCCTATTTTTCCTGCAGGGTAAGAAGCAGTAATTTCAGCCTCGCCACCTTCGAGAAATGAGAAGAATCTTTTTGCGTGCTCTCTTTCATTTTCAGCTGTTTCTAAAAATATTGCTGCAATCTGTTCATAACCTTCCTCTTTAGCCTTCTCAGCTGCAAAGGTATACCTGTTTCTTGCTTGAGATTCTCCAGCAAATGCAGCTAGCAGGTTTTTTTCAGTTTGTGTTCCTTTAATACTACTCATCAATATACCTCCTTTTATAATTTTTTATGACATAACCACCAATCGAAACAATCGTACTGTTTCATTCTTTCTTTTGCTGTTTTTTCATCAGATGCAGGTGGTATAATTACTTCATCCCCAATAATTTCGTTATTTGGCCAATTAGCAGGTATCGCAACTCCATTTTCGTCAGATATTTGAAAACCTTTTATCATTCTTAAGAATTCATCCATATTTCTACCAAGTTCTTGAGGATAGTAAAGAATAGCTCTAATAATGCCGTCAGGATCTACAATAAATACAGCTCTAACCGTGTTTGTTCCCTTCCCTGGATGAATTAAGCCAAGCTTTTTGGATACATTCCCTGTGTCATCTGCAATTATGGGAAATTTAATATCGACCTTCAAATTATCCCTTATCCATTCAACCCATTTTATGTGTGAAAAAACCTGATCAATACTAAGACCAATTAACTCGCAGTTAAGTTTTTTAAATTCATCATAACGCTTTTGAAATGCAACAAATTCTGTTGTGCAAACAGGAGTAAAATCCGCTGGATGACTGAAAAAAATAAACCACTTTCCCGAAAAGTCTTGGGGTAATTTTTTCGGCCCATGAGTTGTTTGCACTTCAAGCTCTGGAAATTTCTCCCCTATTAATGGTATTCTTAACTCGTCCATATGTTTCCTCCTATGTAATTTTTACTTATTTAGCTTTTCCAGAGTAAATGTACACTACAATATTCGCGTGCTGAGAGGGTTTCCCCTTTTACAGGAAAAAAAGCTTCAGGTTTATCTCCTGGTTTTAAAAATTTCTTATAACTAACGTTATCAGCAATGAGTTCTATCCATTCTATATAATGCTCTTTTTCCATCGGATGAGGTACTGATCCAACTTTAACTAAAATACCATCACCCTTTTTTTCGATAACTGGAACATGTTTTTCAGTGGATGAATCTGCAGTTTTTTCTTCCATAAGTTTCATTGGTTGTCCACAACATACAAGCTGGCCAGAAGCACCATGTACTATTTCAACAATATTTCCGCATACAGTACATTTATAAATCTGGTTTCTTTTTGTCATTTTTAATTCTCCTTTTTTAAAAAATTAAATTAAATTCAAACTTTTGTGTTTTTCTAAAATATCATCTGCTAATCTACTAATTTCATTGTAGTCACCTGATTTTGGGAATCCTTTAGTTAAAACAGGATTTAGTATTTCTGGTTTGATGTTTGTAATTAAAGATGTAATATGCTCAATTAATTTGGTACCCCAACCATAGCTACCTATAATTGAAACAAACTTTGTTTTTGGCCTTAAGGCATTAACCAGATATACTGCGGAGATTACCGCAGGATGCGTACCAACAAGCAATGCCGGTGCCCCAACGATGATTGTAGCAGCATCCACTAATGTTATAGCAATTTCACCTATATCAGCATTTACAAGATTGAATGGTTTTACCTCAATATTTCTTTTAACAAGCTCATCTATTAAGCGTTTTACCATTTCTTCAGTACTATCATGCATGGAAACATAAGGAATAATTACAAGGTTTTTAACATCATCGCTTATCCATTCTTTATATGCATTAATAATAAATTCAGGTTTGTCATAAATCTCTCCATGGCTAGGAGCAATATAATCAACATCAAGAGATTCTACCCTTGAAATGTGTTTTTTTATAATTGTTCTGAAAGGCATCATTATTTCTGAAAAGTATCTTTTTGCATCGAAATAAGTTATTTTTTCATCACTAATAAATAATGAACTTGAGGCTCTATGAGATCCTAAGAAATCACAGGGAAATAATATTCTATCTTCTATTAGGTAGGTTAACATTGTTTCTGGCCAATGAACCCATGGAGTTATTAAAAATTGTAATGTTTTATCTCCTAGAGATAAAGTTTCGTTGTCATTAATTACCAAAAATTTGTTCTCATCAACCAATAGATGCTCAATTAACATATTTTTGCATTTTTCATTTGTAACAACCTTTGCTTCTGGAAACATCTCCAACACAAATGGTATGCTGCCGGAGTGATCCTGTTCAGCATGATTGGAAACTATGTAATCCAACCTTTTTATACCTAACGTTTTTAAGTTATTAATGAGTTCATCTTTTTTAGTTGGGTCTACTGTATCAATCAATGCTGTTTTTTCAGTACCTTTAATGATATATGAGTTATAGCTAGTGCCATTAGGTAGTGGAATCAATTCATCAAAAAGAGTTCTATCCCAATCTCTAGCTCCTACTTCGTAAATATTATCTTTAAATTTTCTTATCATTTTACAATCTCCTTTGGATTAATATTATTATTTTATTTAAAATAATCATTTACAATGTTAAGGGGTTTTGTGTCTGAAATTACAGATTTAAAGTCAACAACAGCCTGTTTATTACCAAGAGCAATAGCCCCAACTATTTTTCCATTTTTGATAACTATTTTTAAATAACTATTGTCATCTTTTTTAGTATATACTTTGTCCGGATTTTTAAAATCAAAATCACCTGATGAAAATAGATCAATATCTGTAACCTTCAAAGTGGTAGAGGGTAAAGATCCCTTATAATCCACTGTATTTCCTAACATACTAAGTCCTGCAAGTTTTCCCTGCTCTTTTGATACTGACCATAAACCATAAATACGCTCGTTGTGTTCTGAGCAATCACCAGCAGAAAATATATTTTTAATAGAAGTCTGAAAATTGTTGTCTATCAATATTCCTTTATTGGTTTCAATCCCAGATTGTTTGGCTATATGAATATTGGGTCTTATGCCTGCAGATATAATGATACATTCGGAGTTTATTTCATTTTCATCTCTTAATGTTATTTTCTCAACTCTTTTGCTACCTTTAATAGCTGAAACACTATTATTAAGAATAAAGTTTAGGCCTCGCTTTTTTAAAATATTTTCTAATATAAAAGCTCCATCTTTATCTAATTGTCTTGGGAGCAATCTGTCAAACATCTCAATTATAGTTATATTGTTATTTGGCCTTTTTAGTTTATCAGCTATTTCTATACCTAAAATGCCACCTCCAAGTATTGTGATTTCCTTTTTATCAGAAGAGTAAGTTAGAATTTCTTTTGCATCTTTAATGCTTCTCAGTGTAAAAACTCCAGGAATATCAGATCCAGGTATAGGTGGTTTAAAACTTGATGCTCCTGTTGCTATTAGAAGTTTATCATATACATATTTTTTCCCATCTGTAGATTTTATGTTTTGGTTTGTTGTATCGATTTCTTTAATTTCTTTTCCAAGAAGATTCTCAATACCCTTATTTTGGTAAAAATCTTCTCTATAAATTATCAATTGTTCGATTTTTAAATTGCCGGTTAGATAGCTTATCAATCGAGGTCTATAGTAATGTAAATGATTACTAGATGTTATAATTTTAATTTTAGAAAGAGAATCATATTTTCTAATATTAATAGCAGCTTCTACTCCTGCTACTCCATTTCCTATAATAAGATAATTCATGATTTTAAAATCCTTACTTTAGTTAACAATACCAATAAAATAATATTAACTTTGTAATCATTACAACTATATAATAACACCACACCCTTGTGTGGTCAATGAAAAAATTATTATTTAAGACAGTTTTTGCAGACCCCTTTTAGGTAGATATGACATTCTAACACTTTATGACCATCTATTTGGTTGTAATCAAAATTGGAGCTATCAATTTTTATATCATATATTCTTCCACATTTTATACATTTAAAATGTGCGTGTGGTTCGACATTTCCATCATATCTTACTTCATTTTCATCAATTGTTATTGTTTGGGCTAATTTTTTTTCCACAAATAATTTTAGTGTATTATAGATTGTAGTCTTCGAGATTGTTGGAATGATATCAATTAAGGCGTTGTATATATTATCAACAGTTGGATGTGTATCATTATTCATCAGGTATTCTAAAATTTTTAATCTTTGAAAAGATGGATTTATTCCGTTTTTTATTAAATGTTCTTGCAATGACTTCATATCTACTGATTTTTTATCGGTATTTGTCATTATAATTTACCCCGATTTATTTTAGCCTTATCTATTTTCTTTGTCCTAGTTTTCCATCCATCATAAATAAACCGTTTCTTGAATCTTTAACCATTTTTAGTTTTTGAACAACCTCATCTGCATTAGCTTCTTCTTCAACCTGTTCTTCTACAAACCACTGCAAAAAGTTTTCTGTTGCATAATCTTTTTCTTCTCTTGCCATTGCAACTAAATTATTGATCATTTCTGATACTTTTTGCTCATGTTTATATGCATCTTCAAATACGGCTAATGGTGAATCCCATTTAGTTGGTGGCTTGTTTATCGCTTCTAATATGACAGATCCGCCTCTTTCATATACATATCCATATATCTTATAGGCATGTTCAGTTTCTTCTTTTGCCTGTAACTTCATCCAATGTGAAAAACCATCCAAACTAATTGAGTCAAAATAGGCTGCCATGGATAAATAAAGGTATGCAGAGTATAATTCTGCATTAATCTGTTTGTTCAAAGCTTCTTCCATTCGTTTTGATAACATTTTATCCCCCTGATTTATTTATATTTTTTTTAAAAATGTATTATAATGATTTACCTCTTCGTCAGCTAAATTACTATAAAGTTCACTAATTTCTTTGTTGTTTTCTTTAAATTTTTCTGATAGCCTACGATAAAAACCCTCTCCATTTTTTACATTTGCATTGCTATTTGAAAAATATCACCAATCCTTAATAATTCGATAAATTTACCTCAACTATACATTAAGTGTTTTCTTAACTTATAGAACAGGTACTACTTCTTTAACCTCTGGTACCTCTTCTTTAAGTATCCTCTCTATACCCATTTTTAGTGTTATCTGACTCATTGGGCATCCACCACATGTCCCGAGTAATCTTACCTTTACTGTACCGTCATCTTCAATTTCAACGAGCTCAACATCTCCACCATCTGCCTGTAATGCTGGCCTAATTTTATCTATTATTTCTATAACTTTTTCTTTGTTCTTCATTTTTTCTCTCCTTTACTTATTTTTTTAATAAGTTAATAATTAATATATAGCTTTATATCAATTTTTAATATCACTTGTTTAGCAATAAAATAATTCTTTTATAAATAAAAGAAAACACAAATATATGTTTTTATTTAAAAATTGTAATACTTACAGAGATAAAATAAAAATAAATAAACACAGATTAAAAATTGTTACATACCTGTAATAATTGATAAATAATATAAACTACATTTTTAGATTTGTTAATTATTTTTAATTTATCCTTTTAATTGTTACTTAAAAAATGAACAAATAAAATATACAAATTAAGTATTATTAGTTATTAGAAAGAACCTCATCATCGTATATCTGCTCAAAAATATTCTTATGTTTTGCTTCTTCTGATGCTAATTTCAGGAACAGCTTTTCTGCATCCTCTGTATCTGTTTTAGAGCTAAATCATTATAAAGTTTATAAGCTTTTTTTCCTTTTTTTATCGCTATAACAATAATATCCTGATAGCTCATATCTGCTGAAGGTTCAGCAGGTATTGAATAGTCACTAATGTGCAAGTCTTGGAATTCCTTGATCACAATATTTTCGATCTTATCATTTTTTAAGCTATTGAGTATTTCGATATGTCCTTTTTCCATGTTTTCAATATCCTACAATAGGTTTTTTTCTCGGAAAGTTTGGTTTCTTTTTGCAGATCCTGATAGAATTTTACAGCCTTATGTTCATGATC
>QNBN01000019.1 GCA_003645695.1 Spirochaetota bacterium
AATAGAAGAAAGTATCACGGTCTTTTGATTGCCTCTCACGAGGATTTAAAGAGGATCCACCTTGTTTCATCCATAGCAGTGATGTTTATTGTCGATGGTAGATCTCTCTTTATTGATTCTAATAACTACAATGATATCATATATCCTGATGGATTTAGGAGAATTCTTAATACCTGGGTTCGGCCTTTCCCTGCCTTTTTTTACGATCTATCAGAAAATAACGATGGTTCAGTTACTCTTTTGAAAGAAATTTTCATGGCTTATAAAAATAATTGTGTATTAATAAAATACACAAATTTTAGTGAAACTGATATGGAGTTCAGATTAAGGCCTAAGTTTAGTATAAGGGATCATCACTGGGTAAATAGGCCCGGGACCTTTGATGCTACATTGGTTCATGTTGAATCTGGTGTCAAAGACGGGTGTAACTTTGGATATTTGAGGAGGGAGAATTTCGAATTTGGTGAAGTGTATTTTTTTTCTGACAAAGGCAAAATTGAAAAGGAAGACTTGATCTACAGAGGTATTTATTATCTAAAGGAAGATGAACGGGGTTATGATGCCTATGAAGATTTAATTTCTCCATTTTTGTTTCATGGGTTACTCCACAAAGGTGGGACGTTGGAAATTGTTTTCTCGGATAGGAAAATATCTGAAGGTTTATGTGATTTAAACTCTTTTAACGCTGTAAGAGATGGTATAATTGGTAGATTTAGAGACCTTCCTCTCCCTGATGATTATCCTGAGAATTTTAATATTAGAAAATTTTCTTTCTATTCTACCATAAATAAAAAGGATAATAAAAACCTTTACAATGAGATTAAAATAGATAGAAAACGAAATGGAATATTTAGGGAAGAGGATTACAAGCAAATCCTGAAATTAATGCTTGAAGATTTTTTGATTGTAGATGATATAATTGCAGGCTATCCATGGTTTTCTGCTTGGGGAAGAGATACAATGATAAGCCTTGAAGCTTTTTTAATCGATAAGAAAAGATATTTACCCTTTATCTTTGATATTCTTAACTCATACGGCTCTAAAATGAGGAATGGTATTTTACCAAATGTTAAAGGGGAGGGAGGTGAAGGAGAAAATTTTGACACAGTTGATGCATCTCTTTTATATCTTCTAAGAGTTTATGAAATATTTGAATCTCTGAATAAAAAAAATCGTGAAAAGATTTTTAGATATGTGCAAGAAGTGGTGTGTAATTATTTATTTAATAGTAAGTTGTCCTTCTATTGTGATGAAAATGATTATTTAATCTACATAAAAAAGGACAAAAGTAGGGCGCTGACCTGGATGGATGCTAAAGTGGATGGGATAGCTGTAACACCAAGATATGGCAAACCGGTGGAGATAAACGGGTTGTGGTACAGTGGATTAATGGCTGCAATAGAAATGGCCACAAAACTTGGCAGAACTAAAATTTCTTCATCTGATTTTAGTATCAAAGTTACTGATATAGCAGAAATTGCCAAGACTGTGAAAAACAGCATGAAGAGTTATTTTGTTGATAATTACTGGCTGGATCTTATTGAATCTGAAGGAAAAGAAGCAGAAAAGATAAGGCCTAACTTTATAATAGCCCTTTCCCTGCCCTTTGATTTTGTGGATTATAAATCTCTTAAAAGAGGGTATGAGATTGCGAAGGAAAAATTATTAACCCCCTATGGGTTACGTTCCCTATCAATGGACTCACCGGAATTTCGAGGAGTTTACAGAGGGGACCAAAAAAACCGGGACTTTGCCTATCATCAGGGAACAGTCTGGACATGGTTGTTGTTACCCTATGCTAAATTATTAAGCAAAGTCATTCCGGATAAGAATAAATTAAAAAAAGAGCTGATTTCCGTAATATCTACATTGAAGGAGTTGGTAAAAAATAATATTATTGCCTCTATTGCTGAGATATGGGATGGTGAAAATCCAAGAACACCAAAGGGAGCACCTGCTCAGGCCTGGTCTGTAGCTGCTGTGTATTATATTGAACATTTGATTGATGGGCTATGAAATGTTTAGTTAAGTGAGAAAAACTATATCATGAAAGTATTAATGCTTTCCACCGAATTTTACCCGATTATGACAGGGGGTCTTGGTATTGTCTGTTACTCCATAGTTAGAAATCTTGTGCAGAACGGTAACGAAGTTTATCTTCTACTTCCATCCAGGATTCCAGCCTACTTTTCATTTAGGAATACAGATGATATTAGAAGGATGAATTTAATTTTAATAACAGATGATTTGAAATTACGTAAAGAATTAGACATCGGAAAGGATATATATCATAGATTGGCAATGATTGGTGTATCTACCTTTGAGTATGGTTATCCAGAAATGAGCTTTCAAAAGGATGTATTAGAAAAAATTACAAGAAACATCCCTTTCGATTTGATACATGCGAATGATTGGGGTACAGTAAGAACGGGTTTAAAGTTGAGACAGATCAGTTATCGCCCATTTTTATTTCATGTTCATTCTACCGAGTTTGAAAGAGCCTGTGGATATGGTAATTCTGATATTCATTCATTAGAGTATTTAGGGATGAAAAAAGCCGATTGTATAGTCACTGTATCCAACGCTACTGCTGATATTATTAACAAAAAATATGAAATTGATAAATCCAGGATCAAAGTTGTATACAATGCATACGACCCATATACATTTTCTCAATATCAATTAGAGGATAACAAAAAACATATTTCAATAAGAAATATTTCAATAAAAAAAATGAAAAATAAGAATACTGTGATTTTTGTCGGAAGACTTGTTCCACAGAAGGGTCCGCACTACTTTTTAGAAGTGGCTAAAAAAATTATAAGTATTAACAGGAATTTTAAGTTTTTAATAGCGGGGGAAGGGGTTTTAAAGTATGAGTTACAGAAAAAGATTAATAATGATAGATTAGATGGTTTTGTAACTCTTAATGGGTTTTTGTCCAGAGAGGCGCTTTTATCGCTGTATAGAAACTCTCAAGTGCTGGTTTTGCCCTCTGTGTATGAACCCTTTGGTATTGCTGCATTGGAAGCTATGGGCTTTGGCGTTATTCCTGTTGTATCAAGAAGTAGTGGTATTCTTGAAATTGCTAAATGGTTACCATCTTTTAATTTTTGGGATGTTAATCTGATGGCAGAATTTATACTTGATCTTTTCAAAATGAGGAGCAAAGTTGCAAGATTATCAAGTAAATCAATAAGAACTGCAAGGCGTAATACCTGGGATATAAGAATCAAAGGTATTTTAAAAATATATAAGAACTTAACTGAATATAGCAATTTGTTTTATGACTAAAAAAGTGGTTTGGTAGACTGATTTTATTTGAACTTTTGCAAAGTTTTGATTATCTCAAATGTGTATTATTTATGTTTAAAAAGAGGACAGGTTTATGTTTATAAAAAAGATGTTTGTATATCCGCGCTACCCCAAAGAACTAAGCAAACTGTTCTATCTTGCCTACAATTTATGGTCTTTATGGGATGATGATGCAATAAGTCTCTTCTATAGAGTAGATACACCGCTGTTTACAGCGGCAAAAAGAAACCCTGTTGAGCTTCTTCTGAATGTATCAGAGGATAGATTGAATATGCTTGCTAAAGATAAGGCATTTTTATCAGACTTAAACAGGGTCTGGGAAAAGTATAAACAGTATGCGGAGCATGACCGATTGTTGAGCAAAGATTATAAGGATAATATTATTGCCTATTTTTCCATGGAGTATGGTTTGCATAAATCTATTCCAATATATGCCGGTGGACTTGGAATCCTATCAGGAGATCATTTAAAAGGAGCTTCTGACCTTGGTATTCCAATTATTGGAATAGGGCTTTTCTATAAGTACGGGTACTTTGACCAAAGAATTAATTTGAATGAAATGCAGGAAGAACTCTTCACAGAGAAAAATCTTTATCAAATGCCTATTAAAGATCTGAAAACCATTAGTGGAAAATCGATTTATATTGCAGTAAATATATTGGGAACTAATGTAAAAGCAAAGGCCTGGTATATAAATGTTGGTATAAATAAGCTTATACTTCTTGACACAAATATTGATGAAAATCCACCTGAATACAGGGGAATTACAAACTATCTTTATGATGCTAATAGGGATAATCGTTTAAAGCAGGAGATACTGCTGGGGATTGGGGGCCTCAGGGTTTTCAAAGAATTAAATATAAAAGCGGATATATATCATATGAACGAGGGGCATTCAGCTCTTCTAATACTTGAGAGGCTTAGAAAATTAATAAAAGAAGATGGATACAGTTTTGAGGAGGCAAGAGTAATTATTAAAAACAGCTCTATTTTTACCACTCATACTCCTGTTTCTGCAGGTAACGAAAACTTTCCCGTAGAGATGATTGACCGTTATCTCAGAAAAGAGATAGAGGAACTTGGTATCTCATTTGATGAGTTTATTTCTTACGGGCTTTATGATGATAATAAAACATTCTGGTTTCCTGCCTTTGCAATAAGGTTTTCAAGGTGGATTAACGGTGTTTCAAAACTGCACGGGGAGGTATCCAGAAAGATGTGGCATGGTCTATTCCCCGGTAGACTGGAGAATGAAGTGCCAATATTCCATATAACCAATGGGGTTCATCATTCATGGCTTTCCAGCGAGATGAGATATCTATTCGAAAGATACCTTGGGCCTGATTATATTTATACAGGTTCTAATAAGAGTTTGCTTAGAAGGATATTGGAAATGTCTGAGGAAGAGATATGGGAATCCCATATGAAGAGAAAAAGGGAAATGATAACATTCATCAGAAATGTTGTAAAAGAATCCTATATAAGTAAGGGTTATTCTGTTGTTAAGATAAAGAAGGTCCAGGAGATGCTAAATGTTCATAACCTTATTGTAGGTTTTGCAAGAAGATTTGCCGGCTATAAAAGGCCCACTCTTCTCTTAAAAGATAAGGAAAGGTTTAAGAATATCCTGACAAATAGCGCAAGGCCTATTCAGTTTATCTTTGCCGGTAAAGCTCATCCGGCTGATTTAGCAGGAAAAAATATGATAAAAGAAATACTGGATTTTGCCAGGGAGTATGGAGTTGAAGATAGGGTAATTTTTGTTGAGAATTACAATAGGAGTATTGCAGAAAAGCTCGTGCAGGGTGTAGATGTATGGCTTAATACTCCAATAAAACCACTTGAAGCATCCGGGACATCAGGAATGAAAGCTGGGATTAATGGTGTTCTTAACCTGAGTGTACTGGATGGATGGTGGCCTGAATGTTATAACAAAAAAAATGGCTGGGCAGTTACAGCAGGCGACCTATATGATAATCAAGAAATGAGAGATCTGGCAGAGGCTCATCAGATTTATGATCTTCTGGAGCATGAAATATCCAGGCTTTACTATGATCGAGATGAAAGGGATATACCGATGGGGTGGGTTCAGATGATGAAAGAATCAATATATACAACCTACAAGGATTTTGACATAAGCCGAATGTTGATGGACTACAATAATAAATGTTATCTTTCAGCAATAAAAGAAGAGGACCGTTTATTTGAAAACGAAAAATCACTCTTAAAAAAGGTTACAGAGGACGGAGCTAATCTTAAAAAACATTGGAGTGGTATAAATATAAAAGAGGTAAACACTGATATAGATAAAAAGGAAATGCTGTTTTCCGGAGATGAGATTTCAGCTCGCTGCCTTGTTGCCCTGGGAGATATAAACCCTGAAATAATTCGTGTTGATCTCTGCTATTATCTAGATAAGAGAAAGGAATTAAAAATAGTTCCTTTGAAATTAAAAGAGGTTACTGATTCCGGGGTCATCTACGAAAATAGCTTCAGACTGGAGTCATCCGGAATACAGAGTATAAACTTTAGGGTGGTCCCAGATGATGAAAATATCAGGGCGCTGTATCCAGAGCTTATAAAGTGGAAAGATTCATAGAATCCACTATTGATTCCCAACCTAATTTTTCGGATTTTTCCTGGGCTTTTTTCAATAGCTTTGTGCGGTCCCCCTCACATTTGGGGAGTAGTTCGAAAAAGGTATCAGCACGATTATTTAAAACTTCCTTTTCTATTACAAATCTTTCTTCAATCTTTAGATTATTCAGATGGTATTTATCTTTCATCTTTGCTGCTTCTCCTATGAAATCGAGGATACAGTGATTGGTGGAGAATCCAGCATTGAAGGTTTTTTTCAGGAGGAATGAGGATCCACATGATGAGGATAATGCGGCGATTCCACCGAATGGAACTGTTTCCAGTTGGGCAATCCCGAAAGGTTCATAGATTGAAAAGCCAAACTCAACATCAGAACCTATTCTTAAATCTGAAAAGGTTGCCCCTTCAGGAACTCTCATTCCGCAGGTTCTTCTATCAAATCCAAATTGATTTAGAAAAACCGCCTTAATATTGCTGGATTTTGCGTTAAATATCTCAAGGTAGCTATAAATATCCTTTTCATAACCAATAATGTCTGGCCAGCCTTCTTTGTGTATGACAGGCCACCCATATTCAGACTCCATCCTTGCTATATCAGAAGGAGACCTTCCTGTGCCTATCAAAGTACTTAAAAGAATATATGAACCTTTCAGGTTGTATTTGCGGAAAATCTCGTCCAATATATATAGAAAGGTTATATCACGCCATATTCCCTTGCTAATAACCAACCTTGTGACGTGAGTCATTATAATATCCGGAGTAAATGTGAAGAGGTTTGATATATATTCCTGGATAAGACCTCTGCTCTTCTTTTTCTCATCTGTTGATATATATTTAAGTGGTATACCGTTGTAAACAATCTTAATTTTGTTATCTTCAGCAGATGGTATGAAATACTCATATTCATCCTTTATTAAATCACTTACTGCAAAAACATAATCAAATTTTGAGGAGCATTTCACAAGTTCGGCTCTATAGTTGTTGATCTGTGTACCGTACTGATCTTCAAAAGATTTGCCTTTGGAAATATTCTCATACATTGTTGTATAGAAAGAAATATCATGTCCTGGGTTGCTCTCAACCACTGTTCTGCATGGCGATACCTCATGACCATAAAAAATTGTTTTGTTGGATGTATGAAACGATCCATCCATTACTACTGTTAATGCAGAAGGGACTCCCATGTATTCATGGGCAAAATGATAAATCAATCCGTCCTCTGGATAGAGAGCCTTCAGAATCATAGTATAGGGAACAGCAATTCTTATGTATTGCTCATAGTCCCATGAATCGTATCTATTTGATTCTATACCAAAATTTTTCCATAGTTTAAACTTAAAATCATTGATCTCTGTTTCTTTCATTATACTTATACCGACGAGAACAATATCCACCTCATTTTTTTTATTAACATTAAAATCACTTACAAGAATTCTTTTCCCATATACAATGTCAATGTTGTATTTTTGAATAATATGATAAAACCTTTTATGATGTTCGCCAGTATCAAGGTTGTCTATACTTGAATATAGAACTTTCCCATCTTTTCCCAGGCGAGAAGTAACATTTTCTGCGTAGTTGAAGAGTGGACCATACAGTAATGTTTTATCAAAAAATTCTCTATATTTATCTGAGGTACAAAGTCCATTTATTACTGATCCGATACCACCAATTTTTTGTACAGCTTCGTGTGTGATGTGTGATGCTATTTTCATATTATATTCCTTTTATGATTAAAAATATTAAGCTCAAAAATAACATTATTTAGCGATGTTGATAATAATTTTAGATGAGGTTTCTAGATTAAAGATATTATCATAAGTTGGATTTTTAGGAATATTCTATAGTTGTGAGTAAAATAGATTTGTCTTATTATAAATATTTCCTTAAATTACAAGGGAATTAAACTAAAGAATTTAATTGGAGGATGAAGTATGGGTAACCCTATTTTAGCTGGAGTAATAAGAAGTTTGCATGATGTTTTTTCTATAATTTGGATTGGTAGCCTATTTTTTCTTAGTTTTGTGGTCATACCAGTGGTTAAGAGAAAATTTGATAAAGAGAATGAAATTAAAATAATGGATAACATTTTTGATAGATTAAGTTATTTTATATTTGTATCAATTATTTTTCTGGTTATTACTGGGGTTCTCGAACATAGATTCGCAAAGTATTCATATTTAAAAATCGGTAAAACATTGCCTTCTGCATATGTCGTTATTCATAAAATCAAGTATGTTTTAACTGGTATAATGGTAATAGTGGTTATTATTCGGCAGATTATGAGACAAAAGATGAAAAAGCAATTAATATACCTTAGAAAATTTTCTGAGAATGAAGGCATGTCAAATAATAATAAGTCTACTTCTATCATGAATAAAAAAATGAAACCTTACATTTTAGTTTATCTTAATACTATTATTGGGATGGTTGTAGTTATACTTAGTGGTATATTATCCACAGTAAGATAAATCAGATTAATACATGTGACATGCTACATAATGTCCTTCTTCTATCATCTGGAGTTGTGGTTCGACTTTTTCGCAAATATCCATTTTATAGGGGCATCTCGGATGGAATCTACAGCCTGCTGGAGGATCTATCGGATTAGGTATCTCGCCCTTGGGAATATCAACTTTCCTTTTATGATCAGGATCTGGAATAGGAATTGCTGCAAGCAGTGCTTTTGTATAGTAGTGTAGAGGATTTTGAAATACATCCCTCAAAGGTCCTAATTCCATTATTTTACCCAGATACATTATAGCAACTCTATCGCAAACATACTTAGCTGTAGCCAAATCATGGGTAATGAAAAGGTATGTAAGATTAAATTCCTTTTTCATATCCATCATTAACTCAAGGAGTAGAACCCTCATGGAAACATCTGCCATTGCAACAGGCTCATCAGCAAGCACAAAATCCGGATTTAATATTAGGGCTCTAGCAATTACCACACGTTGCCTCTGACCACCCGAAAGCTGATGTGGATACTTTGTAAAAATTATTTCAGGAGGTGTTAATCCGACTTTTCCCAATAACTCCAGTGCTTTTTCTTCCCTCTCTCTTGGTGTCCCGATTTTGTGTATTTCAAGAGGTTGCATAAGGGTTTTTCCTATCTTCATTCTGGGATTAAGAGAAGCATAGGGATCCTGGAAAATAACCTGCATTCTTCTTCTAAAATGCTTAAGTTCTCTTTTAGAAAGCTTTGTAAGATCAACTCCATCAAATAGAACACTTCCTTCAGTAGGACTGATAATATTTATAATCAATCTTCCTGTGGTTGTTTTCCCGCTACCGCTTTCACCCACAAGACCAAATACCTCTCCGCGTTTAATATCAAAAGTTACACCATCTACGGCTTTTACATATCTTTTAGTCCTGGAGCTTAGTTTTTGGATAAGATCTCTTTCAACCTCGAAGTATTTTTTTAAGTTTTTTATCTCAATTAAAGTATCCTTCTTGGTTTCCTTAGCTGTGTCTTTTAGAGTTACGCTTTCCATTTATGCTTTCCCATGGTTTATTTCTTTTTTTCGTATAAAAAACAACTAACTAATCTTTCCCTATATTCAAAAACAGGAGGCACCTCATTAAAACATTTCTCCGTTGCATATTTACACCTTGGAGCAAACCTACAACCCTTTGGTGGGTTCAGAAGGTCTGGAGGAAAACCAGGCATAGGTTCAAGGCTGTTATCATCAAGGGCTATATTTGGAATAGATTTTAATAGGCCTTGAGTATAAGGGTGAAGGGGATCTTTGAAAACCAATCTGGAATCTCCGATCTCCATTATCTTGCCCCCATACATTACAGCAATCCTATCCGAAATCTCTGCAACTATCCCCATATTGTGTGTGATAAGAATAAGAGTAATTCCAAAATCATCTTTTAACTGATTCAATAAATTTATAAACTGAGCTTCTACAATAACATCCAGGGATGTTGTTGGCTCATCGGCTATTAAAACCTCAGCATTAAGAGCAAGTCCGATTCCGATCATTACTCTCTGCCTCATACCTCCTGATAACTGGTGAGGATAGTCAAAAAGCCTATTACGCACTATTCCCAGCTTATCCAGAAGATATGCGGCCCTTTCCAGAGCCTCTTTTTTTGATACATTTTTTTCGTGTTTTCTTATCGTTTCAATAATGTGTTTATCGATTCTTAAGAGAGGATTCAGGGATGTCATGGGATCCTGAAATATCATTGATATTTGTTTTCCCCTTATCCTCTGGATTTCCTTCTTTGTTTTGTTTAAAATATTCTCATCGTGGAAGTATATCTCACCTTTGGTTATTCTGCCGGGGCTTTGGATTGAGTTAAGCAAAGAAAATCCAAGGGTTGATTTTCCACATCCTGATTCACCAACTATCCCTATTGTCTCACCATGGTATATATCGAGGTTAATATCATCGAGAGCAATAACGTTCCCCTGTCTTATTGGAAAGGTTACTTCAAGATTTCTGACTTTAATAATTGCCTTTTTTTGAGATTTTTTATCAATATTTTTTATTTCATTCTTTGCTTTCATGTTGATTGCCCTGTTAGGATATCTATTATTCCTTTAATCTTGGATTTAATATTTCATTAAGGCCTTCTCCGAGTAATGTAAAACCCAAAGCAACTATACTTATCATCATTCCAGGGTATGTTACCAGCCACCAGTAACCGCGGGGAAGAAATGTTTTTCCCTTGCTTAAATCAAGACCCCAATCTGGAGTTGGAGGAGAAATACCCAATCCTAAAAAACTTAAACCGGCTTCAGTTAATATCGCATCTGCGATATTCAAAGAAAATATTACGACCACGGATGCAATTACATTGGGGAATATATATCTCCAAAGTATTGTGAAATCTGAAGCGCCAAGTGTCTTAGCAGCCTCTACATAAAGCTCTCCTTTTACTGTAAGTACATGGCCTCTTACCATCCTGAAATAGGTTGGTACATAAATTACGGCTATCGCTATGGAGATATTCATAACTCCCGGACCCAGCATTGCTGCCATTGCAATTGCCAGAATAAGGCCTGGAAAGCTGTATATACTATCCATTATTAAACTGAGAACTCTGTCGAGTTTTCCTCCGAAATATCCTGATATTAACCCAAGGGGAATTCCAACTATTGCCGAAAATATTGTAGCGGTTATTGCTATAGTCATTACTATTTTTGAACCAAAAATAACTCTTGAAAAAACATCTCTTCCTAGATTATCAGTTCCAAATATGAAACCCTCTGTTCCCGGATGAAGAAAAGGTTTGCCGATAAACTCAAGTGGATCATAGGGTGCAATCTGTTTGGCAAACACAATGATTACAAGAACAGAAAGTATAAGGAATGCACCGAATGCTGTTAAGTACCATTCAACACCGTACCATTTAGCGCCCTTAAAAATTCTGGAAATTGTGCGTTTTATTAAACCAGCACTTTTGTGTGAAAAAAATTGGTTCATCACGTTTCCTCTTCTAAATTCTGAGGTTGATTTTTATTTATATAAAATATATAAATAAACCTTTGATTAAATACCTATACAATTGAGAGAACTAAAATTCAACCTGATTTAATACATAAGTAAACTTTTGATCAAAATTTATAAAATTCGTACGTCTATTCGTTTTATATTTATAGAAAATTGTACAGTGAAAAAGATTATTCTTAAGGTTGTGTTTAATATAAATAAATTTTTTTTAAAATAAAAGATATAGCCTTACAAAGCTACAATTATCTACAATTATTATGAAAAAACCATAAAAATAATCATCATCTATGGCTTTCAATACCTTATTCTTGGATCGATAGCTGCGTATATTATATCGACCAGCAAACTTACCGCTGAAACAAGTATTGCAAAAAATACGACTCCTCCCTGAACAGCATTAAAGTCCCGGTAGAGTATCCTCTCCACAAGGTATCTACCCATACCAGGCCATGAAAATGTTGTTTCTGTAAGAACAGCCCCAGCAAGCAGAATAGCAAACTCGAGCCCCATCATTGTAAGTATCGGGATAAAAGCATTTTTTAGAGCATGCTTATAAATAACTGTACGTTCAGGTAATCCCCTAACCCTGGCTGCAGTTACAAAATCTTGTTTAAGCATGTGAAGCATGTTTGCTCTGGTTAATCTTATAAATATTCCAGAGAGAGAAAGGCCTAGGGTAATTGAAGGAAGTGCAATGTGCCCGATAGAACTCCAAAGGGCTTTAAAGTTTAGCGTTAAAAGTGAATCAAGAATATAGAGTCCTGTGATAGTTTTTAGTTCGATTCCTGCGCCAATTCTTCCTGATACAGGAAGCCATCCCAGAAAAACCCCAAAGAAGAGTTGTAGCATAAGCCCCAGCCAGAAAACAGGGATTGAATATATTAAAATACTATATATTCTTAATCCATAGTCTGCTATCGATTTTTGCTTATGGGCTGCAAATGCACCGCCAAATATTCCTATTAAAAGTGTTATAATAATTGACACTATTGTTAGCTCAAGAGTGGCTGGGAAATGTTCTTTAATTTCGGTTGCAACAGGCCTTTTTCCCCATATCATAGACTTGCCTAAATCGAATCTGGCAAGATGGTAGAGATAGATGAAATACTGGCTGTCAAATGGATTTCCATGTAGATTTATAAACTTCGGTTTATCAAGCCCAAGATTCTTTCTCACGAGCTCAATCTGCTCTTTAGGAGCGTGTGCGCCAAGAACCGACTTAGCTGGATCTCCCGGCATAACCCTCAATACGAGAAACACAACGGTTAATAGAATAAGAAGCATGGGAATGGTTAAAAGAACCCGCGTTATAAAATAAGAAAGAATTGATCTCATTGTTGTATATCCCATAGTTTATTATAAACAGATTATAAACATATTAATAACTTTTTGGTATCTTTTCAACTTTACATCGCTGAATATTCAGTATTTTTTTGTTTATTATGAATTTTTAGCCATCTCTTGTGTTTATGACAATAAAAAGCCCCCTGTGTAAGGGGGCTGAAAAGTATTATTTTAAGTCATTGATCTTAAGAAGTTACTTTTTTTCAACAGTATCATAGTTAAATATCATTGTAGGAGCAACCTTGACTCCAGAAATGTTTTTCTGTGTTATTAAATAGAGTTTACCCTGGAATATAGGTACTGTGGGGCAAACCTCTGTCCAATACTGCTGAATTTCTTTATAGTATTTTGTTCTTTCTTCGATAGTAGTAGCTCTCGCTGCTTTCTCTAAAAGATCATCCATTTTTTTATCATTCAGATAGATACCCATACCATTAGATGCTGCTCCTGAATGAGCAAAGGGTGAAAGATAATCGTCTGGATCAATGTAATCCGGGTACCATCCAAGCAAAAAGAGGAGCATGTTGTGCCTATCAAAATTATGAACGTAGGAGGCCCATTCAGCACTCTGCAGGTTTACCTTGATTACCCCTGTCTTCTCAAGTGAGGACTTTAGTACAGCGGCAACGTCCTGTTCTGTGGGTCCATAGTGTGTCGGAGTCCACCACAGAGGCACTTCAAGAGGATTGTTCTCATTATACCCTGCCTGGGCCAAAAGCTCTTTTGTCTTTTGCGGGTTGTAAGGTTCAAAAGCATCTATGTGACTCCACATCCCCATGGGAACCATGCTATAAAGAGGATCTACCTGATTAAAGAATACCTTTTCTGCGACTGACTTTCTGTCAATAGCATAGGAAATTGCCTTTCTGATTAATGGATCATTAACTGGAGGCGTATCTGTTACAAAGCAGAGATATCTAATATAAGCACCATTTGCTTCGATTGTGTTAAACTCAGGTTTGGATTTGAGATCCTCGATATCAGAGGGCAATAATGTTTTCCATGCAATATCTATCTCTTTGTTTTCAAGAGCCAGTCTCATATTTGTTGCATCGGAGAAGTATTTGATTATTACCTTTTTCTCCTTTGGTTGCGGACCGTAATAATCAGGATTAGCCTCAAGATCGATCTCTACATCTCTAACAAGCTTCTTAATTATGTAGGGGCCAATACATGGGAAATTATCCGGTTGTGAAACTATTTTGTCCATTGGATAGGCTTTGGGGCTTACCGGAAAATATGGAACAGTTGCAACCAGTGACGGAAAGTATCCAATTGCATTTTTTAGTACGAACTTAACAGTGTAATCATCTATGACCTGTACTTCTTTGACAAAATCGCTAACGAGCCATGCTGGATCACCCTGAAGTTTAATAACCCTATCGATAGAATGTTTTACAATCTGAGCATTAAAGGGAGTCCCATCTGAAAACTTGAGCCCTTTCTTAAGCTTAAAGGTATACTCTAACCCGTTATTACTAACTTTGGGCCATTCTGCCGCAAGACCAAGCTCGAGCTCTGTGGTACCAGGCTTGTAAGTAAGAAGACCACGAGATGTATTCTGAAATATCTCCCAGGTATGAAAATCGTACGACTGAGCTGTATCAACATCACCGGATAGCTTATCTGTGGTACCAATGATAAGAGGTTTTTCAACAGGGGCAGGAGCCTGAGTAGCCTGTTCTTCACTGCTCGCCTTTTGAGTTTCAGAAGAGGATTCGCTTTTACCCCCTCCTGCAAAAACAACACTGAAGGAAAAGAGAAACACTAATGCTACTAATAGTAAGATGAGATGTTTTAACTTCATACTGTACCTCCTGTAAATTTATTTATATAATACTACCTAAAATAGGAAATAATTGCAATAGATATTATAAAAATTTTAATTACTATATAGTTTTTTTTATATCAGAGTGTTATACGATAGTTATAATCAAATTATACTTAATAATTGTAAAATATTTGTAATTCTAATTAAACAAAAAAACTGGTAATAAAAGAAAAGGATACAGTTCACTAGTCTTGAAAATGGTTAAATGAATAACTTTATATATTTATAGAAGTTTTTAGATATGAAAATTGTGATTTTAAAGTATTCTAAATTTATAAATGAAAAATGTTTGATTTACTATATTGAAAGATATAATATCAACATAGGTTAAAACTTAGAATCCTACATGATTTTAATGAAAAATACCTATTTGAATATGGATGTTTCTTGTAGCTATAAAACTCATATAAGGTGATAAAAATGGTTATACTGGCTAAAACAAAACTGATTGATGCTATAAATGAATATCCAGATTTGAAGAACATTCTTTCTGAGATTTCTCCAAAATTTAAAAAGATTAAAAATCCGGTTATATTTAGACTTGTTTCCAAATGGGCTACCTTTTCTGATATTGCTAAAATGGGAAAACTTTCAATTTGTGAACTTTTGCATAAGGTCAATCGAGTAGTGGGGACTGAGAAAGAGTTATTTGCTAGTGCCCCTGAATGTATTAAGGAAATTGGGGTTGAAAAAATTGGAAAAGATATAGTTGAAAAAATGGTAGCTGAAGAGAGGAAAAAGCCTGAATGGATTGAAAAAGCCAGCCAAACTATTGTATATGATGTTCGTGATAGGGATGATTTCTTCCTTGATGAAATATTAAATGCGGTTAAAACTCTGGAATACGGGCAGGTTTTGAGAGTTATTAACAACTTTGAACCTAATCCTCTGGTAAATATACTCGAAGAATCTGGTTATGAAACCTTCCTTGATGAAGAATCTATTGAGAAATTTAGTTTATATGTAAATGCAAAGGGAAATATCCTAAAAGAAAATTGGGTTAATAAAAGGGATGATTTTGAAAAATTGGATGTACGTGGATGGAAAGAGGATCCTTTCTCAACTATTATAAAGCTTGCCAATGATCTTCCTCCCGGTAAAGGATTTAAACTTGTACAATTTTTTAAACCAACGCCATTAATAAATTTGATTGAGCCTATGGGATTCGAAACTTATATAGAACAAAAATCTTCTTTTGAATATCATATATATTTCTTTAAAAAACCTGATGCTGGGAAAAATGTTAAGAAAAAAATAGGTAAGAGAATACCTCTTGTGATTCAGTCTGCAACACCTGTGGTTTACCCTGTAATTATGAGAATACTTCAATCAAATAGAGTGATGAATCTTGTTAAATTAGAAGCCTTGAAAATATGGGATAAAACTGAAAAGCATCTTGCCTGGTTGGTTAACGGGCAGGCTGATATTAGTTTTAGTGCAGTTGCTGCTGTAACGAAAATCTATCAAAAAGGCCTTGATATTAAGATGAAAGCAGTCCTGGTATGGGATAATTTTTTCATTCTTACAAGGGGATATAAAGCTGAGGGTTTTTCTGATTTAAAGGGACATAAAATATACCTGCCTCTGGTAAAGTCCGCTCCTCCTTATGTTGTAACGGCTCATTTAATGCGAAAGACCGGTAATGACCCTGAAGAATTCGATTTTGTTTTCGGGGATCCTTTTGGTCGGCCTGAAGAGATTAAAGAAATGTTAGTTAAGGGAAAAATTGACACGGCACTTCTTAGAGAACCAGAGGCCAGTTTTGCTATATTTGAAGGAGGAGGGGAAATAGTTGAATCTATTAAGTATAGCCAGATCTGGGAGAAGCTGTATCCCGGAAAAGGTAATCTCCCAAATGCTGGTATTGTTTTCAAAGGCGAAATTATTAGAGAATACCCTGAATTGGTTGAAATATTTCTCAAAGAAACTCAAAATGCTATTGAATGGCTTAATTTGCACCATGATGAATCTGCTCAAACTATTTTTGATATAATGGGAGTTAACCAGGAAGCAGCAAAACTGTTTCTGTCAAGAGCCCATTTTGAGTATGTTGATTCCATAAATGCAATGGATAGAATTAAAAACTATGTTAACGTTCTTTATAGTGAGGGATATGGAAACAAGGATTTTAATGAGTTTAAAGAGCTCTTTGGCTGACCTTCTTTAAATTATAGACCACGATCTAAAAAGTTATCGAGATATAATTCATACAATAAAAAGATTTAAAAAATTTTATGCTTGGTCTATTAAATTTGTTCTCCAGGTGTAGCTATATATTTTGTATTGTGCACAGTTAATTGAGCATAGGCTCTCTCCTTTTTACAATTTTTTACAATTTGTTCATAAATTAGAAATACATACCTTCTATATTACCAGTGTATCAAAAATAAAAACTTATTTATAGGAGGTCGTCATGAGACGAAGAAAAAAATTATTAGTTACAACAATTACAGCAGCTATTTTAATTTTAGCTGCAGCATCATTTGTTTTTGCTGATTTTGTGCAAAACAGTAAGCCCATAAATGATGTTAGCGGTACGGTTACCTTCAGGTATGGTGGAGGCTATTTTTTGAAGGCAGAGAACGGAAAGGAATATAAGCTTGTTGTTGGACCTTACTGGTATCTGGACCAACTTGGTCTAAAACTGAAAGTTGGTGATAAAGTAACTGTAGATGGAGCTCTGGATGAGGATGATAATGTTCTGTTTGTTTCTACTCTGAAGAAGGGTGCAAGAACATACCAAATAGCAGATTCTGATAAGATTTTAGATGATTCATACTGCCATGGACCATTCATGGGTCGGAGAGACCATCCAAGAGGCAGATACATGATGGGTGATAATAGGCCAATGTTTGGCAGAAAAAATTCAGGTAAGGGTTATGGGCAGAGAAACATAAATAATCAATAAATTATTTAGAATTATGTTGAGAGCCCTTTGCAGAGTAAGAATAGGAAAAATAAAGCAAGGGGCTCAACTTTATTTTATGATTTATTTAAATAATTGGTAATTTTATGGTATTTACCTTAAATTATTTGAAAAAGAATTTATTAAAAAAACATTTGGAATGAGGTAAAAAATGAGCAGGGTTGCAATAGTGGATGATGATAGAAAACTTTTAGATTTGTTGAAAGAATATCTTGAAAAAAATGGATATAAAGTTAAGGATTTTATTAATCCAGAAACTTTTTTGAAAAGAAATTATGATATTTTTGATATTGTAATACTTGATATAGTTATGCCACAAATCGATGGTTTTGAACTGTTGAGGGAGATAAGAAAAAAATCGAACATCCCGGTATTAATGCTTACTGCAAGAGGTGATGTCTATGATAGAATTGTTGGTCTAGAACTTGGCGCTGATGATTATCTCCCAAAACCATTTGAGCCCAGGGAGCTTCTTGCAAGGATAGAAGCGATTTTAAGAAGGCTTAGGCCTGAAAAGCTATCTAATATTGTTTTTGAGTACAACAGCTTCAAATTTTACCCTGATTCGATGAGATTGGTTGTTGGCGGTAAAGATACCACTCTAACTACGGCTGAATATCAGCTTTTGCTCTATTTTTGTACGAATCCATTCAGAGTGTTAACCAGGGATATGATAATGGAGAATACGAAAGAGATTCAATGGGAGAGTTTTGACCGTTCGGTTGATGTACTTGTTAGCAGGTTGAGGAAAAAGTTGGGTGATAATCCATCAAATCCTTCAATTATAAAAACAATATGGGGCGAAGGGTATATGTTTATTGCGAAGAAATCGAAGACAGGGATAGAGAAGGATAATGAAAATAACCAGTAAGGCTGTGTCAAATAATAAATACAACAAAAGATATCGATTTTTGATAAAGATTACATTAATTGTTTTCATTTCTTTCTTTATTGCTACAATGGTAATGTGGGCTTTTTTTAGGTCAACAGCACGGAATATTGGGTACTATTTAGCAACAGGAAGAAAAAATACCGCTGTAGTATTAATAACTGAATATCTTGGAAATCCGCCTTCAAGATTAAAAGCTAAGATTCTGTCCAACTTTTATAATCTGAATTTTGAATACTATGATAATGGGGTGTTAAAGTGGTCTGTGGGATCAGAGCTCGATCAAGGAAGAAAAAAAAGAGATATGTTTTATGGACGTAATTCAGGTGGAGGTCCAATGATGAAAAATGAGCCTTTTGAGCATATGCGCAGGATGATGAGAGGAATGTTTAAAAGGGATGTTTTTCTAGATGATGGAAAGATTCTCTCAATATACTTTCCTATTTATACACATAGAAAAATATTTTTATTTCCTTTAATTTTTATTTTTGTGGCTATACTGTCCATAGCTGCATTGATATTCTTTATAATCAAAAAAACTCTGCTGCCCATACAAAAATTAATTGATGCTTCTCATAGAATAGGTAATGGAGATCTTTCATATCGATTAAGCTATGAAAAGAATGATGATTTTTCAAATGTTGTAAAATCTTTCAACACTATGGCTGAAAAACTTGAGAATATGTTGATATCTCAGAGAGAACTTCTTCATATGATAAGCCATGAGTTGAGAACCCCGCTTACAAGAATTAATCTGGCTCTTGAAATGGGAGATATTGAAAGATGTAAAGAAATTATCAGAGATGAAACAAAAGAGATGAATGAATTAATAGAGAGCATTATGGAGCTTTCAAGATTGGAAATAGAAGAGATAGCAGTAGAAAAAAGTGATTTAATTGAGATTTTAAAGAAAATTATAGAAAAGTACAATAAGTTGAACTTTAAATTGGATATCAAAGTGCCTTCTGCCAAAATCAATGGAAAGAAAATCCTTGTAGAAAAGGCCATTAGTAATGTAATCGACAATGCATTCAAATACTCAGATGGTAGGGAACCTGTATATATCAAATTGTTCAGTGATAATGATGATCAATTTATATGTAGTGTAAGGAATAGTGGAAGAGGGTTAGATAAAGATGAAATAAAAGATATATTCAAACCCTTTTATAGGGGAAAAAATGCCACATTACAATCCAACCGACCCAAAGAAGGAAAAGGATTGGGTCTTGTGGTGGCAAATAGAATAGTAGAAGGATTAGGTGGCTATATTAGGTGCAAAAGTTCACCAGAAGGACCCACAGAGTTTATAATAGTAATTCCTTCATACAAATCATAGGTGCTAAAGTAGTTTTGTCAGAAAGAGAGTATCATAATGATACTGTAATTAAAGTATATATTGTGTTATAATGACACATAACTCCTGAAATAGGTAAAAATTACCCTATTAAATAAAAATTATATCATTGATTTTATTGGGTTTTAGACTTAAGAAAAATAAGTATTTAATTAAATTTATATATAATAAGAAATTAGATAGCATATGTTATTTAAACATAATTATTAGTAGTAACATATAATTTGGCATGAAAAATGCTTATATTTATTTGAACAATTTAACGGAGGTGATTGGAATGACAAAGACAATTACTAGAAAGAAAAATGACAATAGAGAAAAAACCATAGGTTTTGATCCTTTCAGAATAATATCTGATGAAGAGTTTGAAAAGAACTTAAATGCAATAATCGCGTATTATCAAATGACAAAGGGTGAAACTAAGAAGAGATTTATAAGTCAGTACCAAAATGATGAAGATTTAATACTGTAGTTGTGCGGTATTTACTATGCATGAAAAGAGCAATAGAGCATTGATAAAAAAGGTAGACCGTAAAATTGAAAATGTTAAAAAGGATGTTTACCAACTATCTTTGCCACTGCTCTTATCCAGGAATCCTTCTCCTCACCAAAAGGTTCATGAGAAAAACGGTAATCATGTTTTCTCTGATATTCCTGAAGATCTGAAATAAGATTCAGGATATTTTCCCTCTCTATATTGATTATTTCATGAGTAATCTTAGAATCTGAAGAATACTCAATTAAGAGTTTTAGATGTTTCAAACAGAGGCCATCGGAGTTTTTATAGAGCCCGTTAAAGGAGGGCTCTTTTAAATTTTTTATTATTAATTCAATGCAGTTTTGCTCAACCTCCCTACCCAGTTTACAGACTGGACAGCTTACCTCCTGATTTTTAATTGCTGGTAAAAAACTATTTTTAGTTGCACCTTTTTTTTGTTTTATTATGGTGGTGTCCTTTAATTGATATTTCTCAAAACTTTCAAGTGCTGTTTTTAGGAGGTCCTCATATACAATACTAATACCAAGCCCATCTTTCATTTCCACAGCCTGCCAGGCATGTTGATTACAAAATCCGAGGGTTTCTCGAAGTTGTATCCTCACGGAAGGGCTATTAACGTTTTCATAAAGAAAGTTATCAAGATATCTCTTAACGTATTTGTCTACAACATTGCATACAGGACATCCCTTTTTCTTAAATGCGTCTTCGAGATAGATATGGGTAAAAGACTTTGATTTCATACTAAAATCCTTCTTAATGAAATCTTTTTTCGATTTGTGATTAATATTTGTGATTAATAAAGGAACAGAGGTTATTATCCCTTTACAGTATTTGGTAGAGGGCGGTTATGGTGAACCTCATCACCAGCTGTTGAATTGAGTTTTTATCTGATTTTATTTAAATATATAAACAAAAATCAAAAATTTAAAGTTTTGAATAATTATGGGTCACATTCCTGATTTTCTGTATTATTATAAGAAACAATAAAGATCATATTAAGTTATGGAAGAACATCTGACATGAAATTTTTTGGCAGTATGGTTAATATCAATAACCACGGCAACAGCAAAAAAGACAGTAAAAGAGCATTGTTGTTTATAGCATCTTATATAAAAAGATATATTCCAAGGATAATTCCCGGGATTTTGTGCCTGATAGCAGTGGATCTTATACAGATACTTATTCCAAATATAGTTCAAAGAATTATTGATCTCCTATCAGACGAGAGTTTCTCAATATCTGTTATCAATAGATATACAATTATAATTATTGGCCTTGCTATTGGCATGGTTTTTATCAGGTTCTTATGGAGGATATTTATTATAGGTGCGGCAAGAAGGATAGAGCGGGATCTTAGGGATGATATGTTCAGGCATTTAGAATCTCTTAGTTTTACTTTCTTTAATTCATCCAATACCGGGAGCTTAATGGCTCTTATGACAAATGATGTAAATGCGGTGAGAATGGCAGCAGGACCGACACTGATTGGACTTACAGATATATTCTTTATAGGGGTTCTTGCTCTGATTTTTATGTTTAGGATAAGTATTAAACTTACATTAATGGTGGTTTCTCCGCTTCCGTTAATAGTGTTTATTATGGTGAAGTTTGGTCCTGAGATTGTAAAGAGATACAAGAAGGTACAGGCTTCCTTTGCAAATATATCAAAGGCATCTCAAGATGCATTCTCCGGTATTAGGGTTATCAAAGGATATAATGTTGAGAAGATTGAGCTGCAAAGATTCGAAGAGGAGTGTAACAAATATGTTGATGCAAATATCTCCTTTGTTAAACTGTGGGGATTGTTCTTTCCAATGGTAGCATTTCTTGCAAGTTTATCTCTTGCAATTCTTATGTATGCAGGAGGAAAATCTGTAATTCTTGGTAGCCTGACGTTTGGCGAATTTCTATCGTTTAGCATGTACATAAACTTGATAATTTGGCCAGTAGCGGCTATAGGGTGGGTATTTTCCATACTTCAAAGGGGGATAGCCTCGGCTTCAAGAATTATCAATTTGATGGATAATAAAACCGAATTAGAAGAAATATCAGAGAAAATACCGGATAGTAGAGTAGCCTCAGAGAATAAATCCGGGTTGAAGTTCGCTATTTCCTCCTTTCAGGGAAATATAAAGTATAAAAATATCTATTTCCGTTACTCGAAAGATAAGGACTTTGTTTTGAACAACCTATCCCTGAACATCCCTGAAGGTTCAAAATATGGTATAATAGGAAAACCCGGATCAGGTAAGTCCACTTTGCTATACCTTATTTTTAAGCTTTTTCCAATAGAAGAGG
>QNBN01000020.1 GCA_003645695.1 Spirochaetota bacterium
ATCTTAGTTTCATTCTAACCTCTGAGATTATCCAGCTATATAACTAATAAATTATGTAGCTAATTTTGTTATTGAAGGACAAGTTTCACACTGGAGACACAATTAGTTTTATTAAACTACAAGTCGACCAAAGGAGAACCCTGTCCTGTGAAAATTATATGTTCATTTAGTAAATAATTCAAGAAATAAGCAGTAGAATCCATAATTAAATCCCTTATTAAATTCCACCTTAAATAGCTGCTATATAAACATTGCTTTTCACCTATTGTCGAAGGTGATACATGGTTTGTTTATTTTAAAAGTTCCAGGTCCCAAACTTTATATAGCTATTTTTGAAGACAATTCTCCACTCTTCTTATAATACCGTCGGGTAACCACTTATCCAAATCCTGTCAATCGATTTGATTATGTTGTACAGCCGTCAATAATACCTGTAACACAAAGCACAATCATACCACATCCCTCGATCTTTTTTTATCTGTTCCATTGTTACTTAAGGTAAAATTCAGATCAAATCGGAGATTTAGATATGTTATAATAAAGTTGAAATTGAGAAAAAACTAATTATAGAAAACCAAATAAAGAAATATCCAACTGCAGTAGAACAGATGCCTATACCTTTATAACAAGATTGTCACGGTGTATTACTTCATCAAAGTAGGTATCTGAATTTAGAATTTTCGGAATTAAGCTTGTCTTTTTTCCCATTATTTTTTTTATTTCATCGCTGGAGAAGTTTGTTAACCCTCTAGCTATCTCATTTCCATCTTCATCAAGAACAGCAACATTATCTCCTATTTTAAAATCACCTACAACATCCTTTATACCAACGGGAAGCAATGATTTTTTTTCATCAACTATTGCCTTTACCCCTCCTTTATCTACAATAATTTTACCTGAAACTTTTGGATTAAAAGCTATCCATTTTTTCTTCCCCTTTAATCTTCTCTTTATAGGTGTAAAGTACGTTCCAATATCCTCGCCGGATAAAATTGATTTTAAATTCAAATACTTTCCATGAGTAATAACAACTCCAACTCCACTCTTTGTTGCAATCTCCGCTGCTTTCAACTTTGATGCCATTCCCCCAGAAGAAAAGTTGGAGCCCTTACCCATAGCCATTGCTTTCACATCCTCAGTGATTCTATTCACGACACTCAATCTTTCAGCATCGGAATATAAAATCGGGTTTTTATTATAAAGACCATCTATATCAGTCAAAACTATAAGAAGATCGGCATCCATCATATTTGACAGATGAGCCGCCAGCATATCATTATCGCCAAATCTAATCTCTGCAAAAGATACTGCATCATTTTCATTAACAATTGGAATAGCTCTATAGTCCCATAGAGAGAATATGGTATTTCTTACATTAAGATATCTGTGGCGGTGTTGTATATCTTCGTAGGTAAGTAGAATCTGGGCAATTGGGATATTGTTTTTACCGAACTCATTTTCATAAATATGCATCAATTTACTCTGTCCAAGAGAAGCAGCAGCCTGTAGCAGATTAATCTTTTCCGGTCTTTTATCCAATCCAAGTCTTGAAAGTCCAAGTGCTATAGCACCTGAGCTTACTATAATAAAATCCTTTAAATCACTGTGACTTTTACTTACTTCACAGGATATTTTTTCAATTATATTTCTATTAAGCGTATTATCATTTTCTGTTATTACTCTTGTACCTATTTTTATGATTATTCTTTTAGCCTGTGTTATTTCTTCCCTTTTCACAATTCCATCCCAGAATTATTACTTATTTTAAAACCTTCATAATCAATATGGAAACATCATCTTTGAGCTTTCCATTTTTTTCTATATATCTCCTAACCTCCCTGTTAATTCTTCTCATTAAATCATTTTTTTTGAGCAGTTCCTCTATCATACTCAACCTTTTATTAAGATCTATATTCTTATAATTGTCAAAAAGGAGGTCAAACACACCGTCTGTATAGAGTAATAGAATATCGCCTATATCCAATTTATAGTCCTGGTCCTGATAATTCAAATCTCCTTCAAACCAACCTATAGGATAGCTCTCAGCATTAATTATATCTGTTTTGCCGTTGCTCTTTTTGATTATTGGTAACGCATGATGTCCTGCGATAGAGCATGTTAAGAGCTTCTCTTTTATGTTATATATTGCATAAACCATTGTAATATAAAAAAAACCTTCACCTATGTTGCTGTTTATGAAGCTTTTATTTATATCATTCAAAATACTGGAAGGTTTTGTTATTACATACTGTCCATCCTTGACTACTCTTTTTACTCTATAGGATATTTCCTGTTTAAGAAAAATGGTTATCATTGCAGAAGGAACACCATGGCCTGAAACATCAGCAATAAACAAACCAATATTATTTTCATCAATTCTAAAAACATCATAAAAGTCACCACCAACATCTTCGCATGGAATATGCTTTGCCGTAAACTTTACATAATCACTCAAAGGAAAGGTTGTTGGAAGTAGACTACGCTGCACACTACCTGCAGACCTAATGCTGTGCCTTAGTTCTTCGTTCTTTTCCTTGATCACACCAACCTTTTCCTCGACCATAGACTCAAGTTTATCAACATACCTCTTTAATTCCCTTGTTCTCTTATCCACCTCTTTCTCTAGCTTCTGAGAATAGCTCTTAAGTTGTTTGGTAATGTTCTTCAACTTGAGGTAAGTGTCTATTCTAGCTTTAAGCTCAAAAGGGTTTGGAGGTTTTGTGATAAAATCACTTGCCCCCATTTCCAATGCTTTTATCTTTAGTTCCATATCAGAGATAACAGTTAGAACCAGAACTGGAATTTCATTCAATAATCCCTTTTTTTCGATTTCTTCAAGGACGAGAAGTCCGTCCATTTTAGGCATTCTAAGATCCAAAAGTATAATATCTGGCTTAATCTCATCTATTTTATCAAGTGTTTCCTTACCATCATAAGTATCAATAAATCTGTAATTTCTATCTTTGAGCATCCTTTTAATCAGATAATGCATATCCTGATTATCATCGGCTATTAAAATGTAATTAGAATTGTTCATTTTCTTTCTATTTTCTATGGTCTTATATATTTGATCTTACGAATTTCGGTGATTGAATATTGCCTTTTATTCTGAATTTTATTCCATTCTTATCTATAATAGACCCCAACATAGGTTTTAGATCAGAATATCTGGTAAAGAAATTCTTAGAAGGTATTAATTTTAGCTCAACGTCAATATATTTTTCTGAAAAATATCCTTTTAAATCTCCTCTAATAATATCACTATTTATCATTCCATGATTCAAATTAAATTTATCATCTTTATTAAAAAGCTCAATCGATATAGCATGAATTTTAAAGTCGGTTATTTTAAATCCTGAATATTCAATGGATTTTACCCTTCCATTTCCAATTGATAAAGCAACATTCTTTATACCTTTAAAGGGATCATCCTTAAGCATTGATATAATAAACTTTCCTCTTAAATCAATACTGCTCAGGTTTGCCTTAACTGGACTATTTCCATCCAAACTAATATTTTTCATTAAAACTTCAAATCCCTTTAATTGTGAAAAGTTTATGATTTTTAGCTTAATTTTAACCCTGGCTAACGAAACTTTTCCGTAATTTGATGGTAAATTCAAAATTAAACTATCAATATACCATATAGTTGGCAAACGATATTTAACTTTGTCTGCTTCCAAGGATACATCGGCTTCTCTTTTCAAATAATAGTTGGCTCTTTTAATAAGTGATTCATAAGGAAAATTGTATAACAAGAACACTAAGAATATCAGAAACGAGATAAAAATAGAAATAAAAACTAAAAGGATCTTTAAATATAAACGCATAAATCAAGTTTCCCTGTTCTATATAATTTTCGAATAACACAATATGTATAGAAAACAATACATTATCTGGATTTTTAACTTTTGAATGGGCTTTATTTACCCATGATCATATATATTTTAAACTTTTTAATCATCCGGTACAGCGAAAATTCTAAAGTTTTTATCCTTTCGCTTCAGTCTATCAACTATATGTATCGGTATGAAGGATAAAAAGAAAAATAGAAAGGAAAAGAGGGCAGGGAATAACTCCCCCTTCGATTTCATAAAAAGATGAGGACCAAAAAGTTTACCAATATAGTAACCTGCTACTAAAAAAATAAGAGGTAAAATATATAACATAAAGGAGGAAAATATCACGACCTTTGGGCTCACATAAATCTTGACACTGCTTCCTGGCTTAATGTCGCCTTTATAGGATAATTCCATTTCCATAAGATCATCTGAGATCTTCCGACAGAGTCCACACTTCTCACAACCTTTGGACAGGGGCAGGATAACCTTAACCTTATCTCCATTGATTGTTAAAACCTTCCCCTTTTCTCCACTAATACTTTTTACTTTCATATTGTTTTCTTAGGTTCTTTCATGATATTAAAAAAATTCAAGCAATTAACAATTAAAATTATTATGCCTTTTTTTTAGCTTCATTTTCTTTAGTTGATTGATTTTTAGCCTTTTCTATCTCCTCAACCATCTTCCTGTTTCTTTCTATCATATTATCAAATAGATCCTCATATCCCGGTACAGGGTCTGCAATTCTTATTACCTTAGTTGGGCACCTTTTTATAGAATCAACTGGGGCTTTGTTAATACTATAATCAACCCTTGCAAGGTTATCAATAACTTTTACCGCACCGGTCGGATCATCCTTTTCACATAATTTACACGCAATACAACCTGCGGTACAAATCTTTCTTACAACTGCACCTTTATCCCTGGAGCTACAAAATACATGGACTACTTCATCGTAAGAGGTAAGCTGCATTATACCCCTAGGGCAGGCGCGAACACATTCTCCACATCCTGTGCATTTTTCAAGGATAACGACAGGTAGCCCATTATCATTCATATACATTGCATCGAATGGACACGCTTCCACACAGTCACCATATCCAAGGCATGAATAGGTGCAAGCTTTTTCACCACCAACCATATCGGCAGCTGCACAAGTTTTAATCCCTGTATATATTTTATCTTTAACAGTTTCTTTCTCACCTCCACTACAAAAAACCCTTGCAACTTTCGGTTCAACAGATTCCGACTGTACGCCCATGATTTTTGATATTTTTTCTATTACCTTATTCCCACCCGGCTTACAGAGATCTATTGGGGCATTATCAGAAACAATAGCTGACGCATAGGCAGCACAACCTGCATATCCACAGGCACCGCAGTTTGCACCAGGAAGTATTTCCAGAATCTCCTCAACCCTTGGATCCTCTTTAACCGCAAGTTTCTTATCTGCTATTGCAAGTATCAAAGAAAGAACAAACCCAATTCCTGCCATACTTACTATAGAAACTATCACGCCTGTAAACATAACCTCAACTCCATAAAATCAGGATAATTAAAAAACCTAACATTAGTATAATTGGTAGTAGAGCAAAAACTAAGACGAAATAAGGCCCGCAAAGCCCATAAAAGCAAGAGCTAAAAGCCCCGCCAAAATCAATGTAATTGCAGGACCCCTCAATGGTTCTGGCACATCGGCAAGATCAAGCTGCTCCCTTATACCCGCCATTATCACCAATGCCAAAGTAAAACCAATACCTGCCCCAATTCCAAAAACTATATTTTGAATAAAAGTATACTGTCTTAATGCACCAAAAAGTGCAAGGCCAAGAATAGCACAGTTGGTTGTAATTAATGGAAGATAAATCCCAAGAGCATCATACATTGCCTTGGATGTCTTTTTTATATACATCTCAACAAACTGCACTAGAGATGCGATAACTATGATAAATGCAACATATTCAAGATAGGGAACATGAAGAGCAATTAATATATACTGATTTATAAGCCAGGTGATTGCTGCAGAAAGCGTAAGCACGAAGGTAACAGCAAATCCCATGCTAATTGCCGATTCCAGCCTGCTTGAAACACCTATGAACGGACAGATACCAAGGAAGTAGGATAGGACAAAATTGTTGACCAACACCGCAGATATGAAAATCAGGATAACTTCCACTTTAGTTCCTCCATCTTTATTTTCTCACATCTATATCACAAGTCTTTAAATCATTCAAAAAATTTTATTCGCTTTGATCAAAAATTTCTCTAAAATCTAAGCGACAAAACAAGCTTTATATTACGTTCAACCTTAAAATAAAAACCAAAATTAATGCTTACTCTGCTGCTCTTTTTTTTGTTTAATCTTTTTATCTATTAAATTCTTCGCGCCCAGCATAAATCCCAGGGTTATAAAAGCCCCAGGAGGAAGAAGCATAATTATCATCGGTTCAAAACCCTTTCCTAAAACCTTCATTCCGAAAAAAGTTTTCATTCCAAGAATTTCCCGAACTCCTCCTAGAAAGACAAGGGTTACAGTAAATCCAAGACTCACCCCTAATGCATCCAAAAAGGAAAGCCATACATTATTCTTGGATGCAAACGCCTCAGCCCTACCAAGGATAATACAGTTTACTACAATCAGAGGAATGAAAGGACCAAGAGCCTTGCTCAAATCCAGAAAAAAAGCCTTTAAAAAAAGATCAACCATTGTAACGAAGGTTGCAATAATAACAATAAATGTAGGGATTCTAACCTCTTTTGGGACAATATTTCTTACCAGAGAAACAATAATGCTTGAAGCTGTTAAAACAAAAACAACGGCCAGCCCCATTGTAAGGCCATTAATAGCGGATGTTGTTACAGCTAAAGTTGGGCACATACCCAAAACCATAACTAGGATAGGATTTTCTTTCCAGAAGCCTTTTAAAAACTCTGCTATATCATTTGTTCCCTTTTTGTCCTCTGTCATATTCAATCTCCTATTACTTTTATAACCGGCTTACCCATCAACCTATTTTCCCCTGAAAGCCTTTATATTTTTGTTTATAATAGCAACAACGGATCTTGAAGAAATAGTTGCCCCCGTAATTGCACGTATTTCATTTGGTTTTTCAGGTTTTTTATTTTTGACATAGTTCACCTGAGGTTCCGTTGAAATCCCTTTAAACTGGTTCAGGAAACTATCTTCTGAAATTCTCCCACCGAGCCCTGGTGTTTCAACCTGCTCAAGGATTTCCAATCCAGTTATTCTTTTTAAACCTGGCGTTAGCCCTATCATTAATTTTATCTCTCCCTGGTATCCATTGCCCTTTGCGGGCAGTGCAATACCAACAACATTTCCAGAGGCGTCCTTACACTCAAAATACTTCATTCCATTCTTCTCTTTTTCTTCATAACTTTTTGCATTTGGCACCACTGAAAATATCGCCCTTTTCTGCTCTGCCATCATATTTTTCTCAATATAAGGTTTGCTAATCATATAAACTAGAGAAAGAACAGCCCCAGAGATTAATCCAAAAACCGTCAAAATAATTATCATCTTGGTTCTATTTTTCATGGACAGCCTCCGTACCAAAGATCCTCGGTTTGGCCCTGTTTATAAGAGGAACAAAGGCATTCATAAATAGAATAGAATACATAACACCTTCAGGAAGTCCTCCAAATAGTCTTATAACGATTACCAGTGTCCCAATTCCTATACCAAATATGACACATCCTCTCCCGGTTAGAGGTGATGTAACCATGTCAGTTGCCATATAAAGCGCACCAATCATTAGGCCTCCACTGAGAAGGTGGAAAAGTGGACCAGGATACTTCACAGGATTTATCAAATGAAAAATCTCTCCTAACACTGCAACAGTTATGAATATAGAAACTGGTATTTGCCACTTAATGTACCGTTTTATAAAAAGATAGATAGATCCAACTATCAACAGAAGAGCACTTGTTTCACCCACCGACCCTCCTACTGTACCAAGAAACAGAGGAAGATTCCGTGTTACCACGCCACCAAACTTCATTGCTGCTAGCGGCGTTGCACCAGAAACAGCACTTATCTTTCCAATCCTTGGTGCTACCCACGTTGTTATGTGAACCGGATAAGCAGCAGCAAGAAAAGCCCTTCCAATTAGTGCAGGATTAAAAATATTATGCCCCAGACCTCCAAATATCTGCTTACCAATAACAATCCCAACAAACGCACCAATAATTACTCCGTAAATCGGGAACTTAGGCGGCAAAACCATAACAAGAAGGATACCAGTAACAACCGCACTCAGGTCATTTAAAGTAAAAGGACGCTTCCTCAGTTTGACGACAATATATTCTGATATAACCGATGTGGCAACAGAGACCACATACATCAGGAGTACATAAGTCCCAAATAGATAAATACTAAATGCGACAGCAGGCAAGAGTGTTATTATAACGCTAAGCATAATTTTTGATACTGTCTCATTACTTTTTATATGGGGTGAAGTAGAAACAATTACCTTTGAAATTTCCTTTTCCATTTTACTTTTTCTCCATTGCCTTAATCTCTCTTAATTTAGCTTTGGTTGTTTTAATAAAATGCACAATAGGTCTTTTTGAAGGGCAAACATAAGCACAGCTACCACATTCGATACAGTCATTTACACCATATTTTTCTGCAAGCTCCCATTTTTTTGCTTCACCAATAATTGATAGAGTAGAGGGCAAGAGATGAACCGGACACACCCTTACACAAAATGAGCATTTAATACACGCTCTAAAGTCAAGCGTCATATAATCCTCTTTTTGAAGAAGCAGTATTCCCGAGCTTCCCTTCATAATAGGAACATCCATAGAGGGTTGAGAAATTCCCATCATTGGGCCACCCATTATAATCTTTCCAAGATTCCCTTCGACTCCACCCGCCTGTTCTACCAGAGACGCAATAGGAATGCCAATCTTGGATAAAAAATTACCTGGTTTTTTAACAGCGTTACCAGTAACGGTAACAACCCTTTCAATTAAAGGTTTTCCATCCCTGACTGCTTCACAAACAGCCGCTGATGTTCCTACATTGGATACAACCACACCTACATCCATGGGTAAACCACCACTGGGAACCTCCCTATCCAGCAATGCCTTGATCAGCATTTTCTCAGCACCCTGTGGATACTTTGTTGCCGTTGCTACAACCTCTATGTCATAAGGAGAAGACAAACTTTTTAACTCTTCAATTGCATCTGGTTTATTGTTTTCAATTGCGATTATAATTCTCTTTACTTTCAGAACCTTTGCTATCATCCTGGCTCCAAGAACAACATCATTTCCTCTTTCCAGCATAATCCTGTGATCAGCAGTAAGGTAGGGCTCACATTCACAGCCATTCAAAATTAGTGTATCTATAGGTTTATCCTTAGGAGGAGAAAACTTAATGTGAGTTGGGAAGGTAGCACCGCCCATTCCAACTATACCAGCTTCTTTCACTCGCTCAAGTATTTTTTCAGCATCAATTTTAGCAGGATCATCACCGAGAGGTTCCATATATACCTTTTCATTCTCTCCGTCAGGTTCAATAACAACAGATAAAACCTTCTTACTAAGAGGGTGCAACCTCTCTTCTATTTTTTTTACCTTGCCTGAAGTTGGTGAGTGTATCGGAGCAGAAACAAATGATGTGGATTTACCTATTAACTGACCTTCTTTAACATTATCTCCCACCGCAACTGTAGGTTCACATGGTGCTCCTATATGCTGTGACATCGGTATAACTAATTCTTTAGGAAGATTTGCAGGAACAATACTTTTAGAATTTGTTAAATCCTTGTTATATGGGGGATGGACTCCTCCTTTAAAACTGAATACTCCCATTTAAAAGCTCCTTATCTATAATAATAACAGTAAACTCTCTATAAAATTGAAGAGTATTCAAAACATAAAAAGTAGCAAAGCACGAATGTAAAAATTATAAAATTAAAACCAAAGCTTTTCAATTCTCAAAACTAACTATTATTTATCTTCAACTATAAACCAAAATTAAAACATCTCCTGCATTATAATTTTTTGCAGATTTCAAATCTTTATGTAAATGAAAACTGAAACCACCAACGGTAAATCCATATTATTGATAATTAAGAAATTTTCCAAACAATATCAAGAAAATTTAAGCATTTTTTAAAATAAAAACTACACATCCGCTAAACAGATAGTTTAAAAACTTAGTAGGGTAACTATTTATCGTACTTTTCTACAAAATCTTTAATCTTATCTATCGATTTCAAGATCACCCTGCATTTCGTGAGCCCCAAAGAAAAGGGTTTAAAAGCGCCGCTAAATCTTAATATTGGTCTTCCCATATATTCATCCTCAGTAACAACAACCTGTCCCTTTAGCCTTGCCAATTCCTCTTCCAGCTCTTTTATCCTTTTATCCTTTTCATCTTCATTGTTTGTCATTTTATATATCCTCCAAATTCAAAACCCCATTGGAGTCCCAATATGTATGATATTGCTTAATAATAATAAAAATCATTCATTATTGGCAATTAAAACGATTATTGATATAAAATAATCTATGTTTTCTTACAAAAACTTAGTGCCAAATCAGCCATACAAATATATATGATGCTGCAGTTGCAGACAGGGTAAAGGGAAGTCCAATTTTTGAAAACTCTCTAAGCCCTATATTGTAACCCCTTCTTTTCAGGATGGATACAGACACTACATTTGCCGATGCACCCACATGGGTTATATTCCCACCGAGGCAGGACCCAATAAGGAGCCCAAAAACGAGAAGATAGGGTGAAACAGATAATCTTTGAGCCATAAGGGAGACTGCTGGAATCATTGCAGTTATATATGGTACATTATCTATAAAGGCAGAAATCAAAACTGAACCCCAAACAATTACTGTATATATCAAAAATAGATTAGCACCTAACCTTGTAACCGTTATATTAGCAATATCATCCATTATCCCTGCTCTTTTTATTCCTCCTACAAGAATAAATATGGATATCAAAAAGATAAGGGTATCAAAATCGATTTTCTTTAATAGTTCTTTTCGTGAAATCTTTAACCTTAACAAAAACCAGACGGATGCTACAATACCGAGGAATATAGAAATTGCACCACTTAGATATGAAAATTCCGGATCAATCAATGAAGAGATTGCAAGTAGAAGGATCATTAATACAATCAGGTAAGTTGGAAACCAGCTGTTGACCTTTACCCTTACATTCTCAAATACTTTATCCTTATATTTTTTATAAAAAAGGAAAAGGACAAAAAAGGATGCAACAGCGCCTATTTGAATCGCAAAGAATATACCCGGCTTACCTTTTAAAATAAAAAATTGATTAAAAGTGATTTTCATATACCCGGCCAGTATCATACTGGGAGGATCTCCAATTAAAGTCGCTGTTCCCTGTAGATTGGATGAAATTGCTATTCCAATAAGAAAGGGAACAGGGGAAATTTTCTGCCTATCCGCAATCTCTAGTGCTACCGGGGCAACTATCAATACCGTTGCAACATTTTCCACGAAAGCCGAAATAAAGCTTGCCATTATGCATAAATACAGAATTGCCATTCCCACATTTTTTGATTTTGATACAAGATAATGAGCAATAAGTGCAGGAACCCCTGATTCAATAAAAGCCTCTGCGATTATCAATGTTCCAACAAATATTCCGAGTACATTCCAGTTAATTGATTTAACTATATAAATTAAAGATGAGGATTTTTCAGCCGAACTAAAAATAATTGTAAGAAAAATAATAACTAAAGCAGCAAATCCGGCAAAGTAACTCTTCCGTTTTGAAAAAAATATTATACCTGAATAACCAACAGCAAAAGTGATAAGGGTTAAAGTTTTATAAACAGAATCAGGCATTAAGTAATTTTCCATTCCAATTATCTTTTACCTATATTATTTTATAACTAATAAAATTTCAAGGAAATATAGATTGATCATTCTTAAAGTAATTCTGAAAGATGAAAAAATAAGAGAGATAGAGTTAAGCGGCCATGGTAACGGATTAAAAGGAAGAGATATTATCTGCGCTGCAGTATCGGGAATTTCCCAGACGGCGCTTTTAGGTATTCTTTATTATAATAAACACGGTATCAACTGGAAAATGGAAGATGGCTTTTTGTACATTGATGTTTATGATGTGAAGGATGATAGAATACAGATTATACTCACAAGTATGATAATTGGATTGAAAGCTATTGCAAAGGAATATCCTAAACAGATTAAAATTGAGATGTAAAAAATACAATCAAAATTGAATACATTTAGAAATTGGGTTAAAATATTACCTATACATTGAGTTTTTCCTGTTAGATTAATTGAATATAGATAAAAATATGGAATTTATATTCAATAATTTTAATCAAAAAACAATTTAGTAAGGAGATAGAAATGCAGGATGAAACAGTTTACAAGAGAGACCAAAAAGGGAAAAAAATAGCAAAACAGTTAAAACCAAAAAGTATGAGATTGAAGTTTAAGGATAGATCAATTCACATAAAAAGAACTATAACGATAGGTAGAGATAAAAATAATGATGTAGTAATAAATGATGATCCTTTAATATCCCGTAGACATGCCACTATTGAAAAAGACGGTCCAGATTACTATATAATGGATAATGGTAGCACAAACGGAACATATTTAAACAACAACCCAACACCAAGATTTGAGAAAGTAAAAATAAAAAGAGGAGATGTCATTACTATTGGTAAAACAAAGCTGGAAATAGCATAAATCCATACAAAAAAATATTTCAAAAGTAGGTAAATTTATTAATAGTTAAGAGGCTTGCTAAAGATGGCATGTGTGTAGTCACATCCTGCTACAAAAAGATACGTAATCTTGAGAAAGTTCACATTTAAAGGAGAAAAAGAAATAATTGAGCGATTCAGGAGAGAAACATCCATATTTAATTAATCAAAACAAAAAAAATTCCTGTAATAAAAACAACAAAACTCGACTTATCAGCAGTAATATATACCTCCCCGCTGGTTCATGTGAAATTGTACTTTACATTGATAACCAGAAATTCTTTTCATCATTTAAACTATATTTCAGAAAACAACAGGAGCTAAGCAATAATTTAAGAAAAGGTAAAGTGCTTGAATACTCCCTTTAAAGGCTCTTGAAAAGAAAAATTATCATTAAATACAATATCTTAATGCATATACTGGAAAATCCATCTATAATATTGCCAGTATTAAGTTTTACCTCCCTGGTAGAAAATTATGGATCGATTGGAAGAAATACAGCAATAACCCAAAATTAAGAAAAATACTTCAAATTAATATTATATCCGTGGAAAATACTACTTTAAATACAGTGCTCTCCAGTATGTAACAAAAACGAAACAATTCCAATCAGAAAATCCAATTGACCTCATAAATATTGATGTTCATCTAGAAAAATTTCAGAGTAAATAATTCTTAATTAAAATACAACACCCGCATAACCAACAAAGCTTAAATCAGGATGAATATCGTAGCTCGTTGTGTAATTCAGAAGAACTCCATGAGTTGCACCTGATCTTTTAGCCGCAGATATTGCTGCTGCAGCCGCCCCCGGGCAGCATGCATTTCTTGAGCTTAAAGCTTCATCAATTACCCTGGCCGGTTCCATATCTATGAAAAGCTCAATTATTCTTCTATCGTTTACCTCTTTTACCCACCTAAGGCCGCTCTCCCCCGGACCATGCGGTAAAAATCCATAATTTGGCCCATAGTGTGTAAGGTCTGTGCTACCTATAAATAGGGCATTTAGACCCATATTTTCAATAATCTCCGCTGAATAGTTACCTATCGATATGGCTGTTTCAACAGGTGCCACACCCACTGTAACAACTGAAACATCTGAGAAAAAGTATTTGATAAAGGGTAATTGAAGCTCCACAGTATTATCGGGTGTAAAAGAATAGGCATTTTCCTCGACAAAAGAAAACTTAGAAACCAATTTTTCTACTATATCTTTATTTACCTTAAGATTACCAAGAGGGGTTTCTAACCCTTCATCATTAAATATATAATTTGGGCTTAACTCATTTAAGTGCATTCCAAAAATGAATACAACGTCAGGATTGGACCTTTTAGCAATATTATAAAATACCGTAAAGGCAGTTTTCCCTGAGAAATACCAGCCAGCATGAGGGACAATTCCACCAATTCCAGCAAAATCTTCATCACTCAGCTTTATTCTACTCTTATATTCATCAAATAATGAAAGACATTCCTCTTCAGTATCCGGATACCAGCTTCCTGCAAAGTTTGCTTTTTTTATTCCCATATTGGGCACCTCCTTTTCAATATTTTTTAATATGAAGAGCACTTTCCAAACTAATACACTGCATCAAATCCTCATAAATATGATTAAAAAACTTTTATCTATACAAACTCAATCAACGATATTATTTTACCATATAAATACCAATTAAGGATATAAAAAATGCCATTAAACCGCAATCAAATAATAGAATTAATTGAAAATGAAGTTTTAAGTGCAATACAGAACAGTTTTAAAGATAATCTTCTATCAGTAATGCTCTACGGAAGCATACTAACGGATAGTTATATACCCGGTATATCCGATATAAACATACTGATAATTCTTGAAAATGTGAAGGTTCAACAACTAGAGAACTTCACCAAAAGTTCCTATAAATTAATCAGAAAGCATAAAATTACCCCTTTGATTCTCTCTAGAACTGAATTTATAAACTCTGCAGATGTTTTTCCTTTAGAGTACTTTGATATAAAAGAAAAAAATAGAGTTATCTATGGAGAAGATGAAACTAAAAATCTAAAAATCACTGATATGAATCTCCGCCATCAGATTGAATCCGGATTAAGAGGCAATCTTACAAGGTTGAGACAGGCAATAATTGCATCAAAAGCAAAAGATCAGGTTATGAAAGGTTTTTTTAAAGTATGGATTGGGTCCATCCTATCTATGTTCCGTGGATTAATAAGATTAAAAAAAGAGACTGTTGGCAATCTTAATCATGATGAAATAATCGAAAAAATGGGCAAGCTGTATGATATTAATCCCGAAGTATTTAAAGATGTTTTTCACTTAAGACAGAAAGGCAAAGAGGTAAGTTTAAAGGATTTAACATCTTATGTTCATGAAGAATTAAAAAAGTTAATTGCAATAATCGATAAAATGGATTTTAATGGATAAAGTGTGGTGAATATGACAAAAGATAAACTAAAGAGCAAACTTTTCATCATTTCAATAGCGATTTTTATAGCTGCTTTACTAGTACCAATTTCAACCTACCCTCAAAAACTTCCAAAGCCAATAGGCTATATAAATGACTTTGCAGGAGTTATAGATGAAAACAGCAAGCTTAAAATGGAGAGACTGGCTGAAGTAATAAAAAAAACTACCGGAGCAGAAATAGCAGTTGCTACTGTTAAATCTATACAACCTTATGCAACTATTGAGGAGTTTTCAATAGATCTTGCATCCAGATGGGGAATAGGTGAAAAAGGTAAGGACAACGGCATTCTTATTGTTCTTGCTATGAATGAGAGAAGAGTAAGGATCGAAGTAGGCTACGGTCTTGAAGGCATTATTCCAGATGGTCTTGCAGGAGAAATTATAGATAAATCTATGCTTCCTTACTTCAGAAGTGGAAACTATGGTATAGGCCTTTTAAAAGGGTTTGAAGCAATCGCAGGAATAATTGCAAAAGAATATAATGTAGATTTATCAAAGTACGATTTAAATGTCAGGGAGAGCAGAAAGTATACGAGGCAAAGTAGATTCCCAATTGGATTATTGAGTTTCATTATACTGCTATTCCTGTTTGGCGGTGGAAGATTCTTTTTATGGCCTTTAATTTTTCTTGGTGGTTTTTCCGGGAGAGGATTCTTTGGAGGTGGTTTTGGCTCAGGAGGAGATTCGGGATTTGGTGGAGGATTCTCAGGTTTCGGCGGTGGAGGGTTTGGCGGCGGTGGTGCATCAAGAGGTTTTTAAAATTGAGAATATTAAATCTAATTTTTTATGGGTTTAAAACAAATAGGGAAACTGAAATTTTATATTAAGGTTGGAAGTTTACTTGCCTATTATAATTATATAGATTTAAATTAAATAAAAGATTCTATAATAAAAATAATAAATTTCAAAAGTAGGTGAAAAAATGAGTCCAAAAAAGATAACCTTAATATCCATAATATCTGTTATAGTTCTTCTTTTAATTATAACTTCAGCATGGTTTATAGGGACTAGAAACAAACTCGTTACTCTGGAAGAGAATATAAATGCTGCATGGTCAGAAATAGATAACCAGCTTCAGAGGAGAAATGACCTTATCCCAAACCTTGTAGCAACTGTTAAAGGATATGCAAAGCATGAAAGGGAGGTTTTTACTCAAATCGCTGAAGCAAGGGCAAAGCTCGCTGGTGCAAAAACAGTAGCAGAAAAGGCACAGGGGTATAATGAATTGCAATCTGCTTTAAGCAGACTTCTCGTAGTTGTAGAAAGATACCCGGAGCTGAAGGCGGATCAAAACTTTATAAGACTTCAGGATGAACTGGCAGGAACCGAGAATCGTATTGCAGTCGCAAGAAAGCGATACAACGACAGTGTCAGGATTTTCAATACAAAAATTCGGCGATTTCCAACTTCTATAATCGCGAATATGATAGGTTTAACGAAAAAGGAGTACTTTCAAATTGAAGAAGGAGCAAGAAAAGCACCAAAGGTAAGCTTTGATTAGTATTAGGTAGTTTAAACTTATTAACCTGTTCCAGAAATTATACTAATAATTACTTTTATACACAAAAATTGTGGTATAGCGAAGCTATATCCTTCTCTTTTGTGCCAGATTTTATTTTTACTTGACATATTAAAATGCAAATTTAGTGCAACTGATGCTGTTCTATTAATGAATTATTAAAAAATCATAAAACGTGTAGGCATAAGAGCTATAAATTTTGATTAAAAGTTCACTTTGCCCATTATTTTAGTATTCTACTTAAATGTTAAAATAAAGTAAAAACAGCAAAAGATATGGCTTTGCCAATCTGTAATTTTATAAAAAGTATAAAATACTACCTATTCGAATACAAAGGTGATTTATTGGTAGCCTAAGTTCTAATAGTGATATCGGTTGCATCTAATAAAGAGCTAAAATTAATATTATTTTTTACAATTTTTTTATTCTTTGTAATAAATATTAAATCAGTTTATAATATGATATAGAGACTAAAAACTTTTATAATACTATGTTAACCATCAATAAACCATATACCCCAGATTATGGCAAAAACAGAATACTGATTGTAGACGATGATGAGCTTGTTGTTAATAGTTTTGAAAAAAGTCTCTCCCAGTATGATAATTTTATCATTGATAAGACAACCAATGGTAATCAAGCCTTAAAGCTTATTGGCCTAAACGACTATGACATCGTAATAACAGACATTGTAATGCCAGAATTGGATGGTATTCAGCTTTTGAGGCGAATTAAAAAGCTTAAACCTGATACAGAGGTTATACTCATAACCGCTTTTAGTTCCTATAACTCTGCTATAGATGCAATTCATTTTGGGGCTTCTGATTATCTCTCTAAACCGTTTAATCCTGAAGAACTCAAAATCAGCATTATGAAAACCATCAAAAAGAGAAAATTAATCAGGGAAAAAACCGAAAAAGCTGAAGAGATGGAAAGGTTGGGCTATACTATTGCACATGACTTTAAATCAATACTGATTACAATAAAAGCCTTTATTAAGATACTGGATGAGGAGGTTGGCACAGAAATTGGGAATGAAGGAAAATATATATTGGATAGAATTAAGATTAATATTGAAAATATGGAGAAAATGGTTGAAGGATTACTACAGTATACCAGAATCGGTAAAATTAACGTTTTTTGGGAAAATATAGGTACAAGTAATTTTCTCGAGGATATTGTCAATAATCTCAAACCCCTATTGAAAGAAAAAAACATTAAGATTTTGATAGATGACAATCTTCCAGATGTCTATTTTTATAGAGAAGGGCTCAAGCAGATATTCTACAATTTAATCGATAATGCTATAAAATACTCCAGAGATGAAATCGATTCTTATATAAAAATCGGAACTATTTCTGAACACAGTAAAGGTGGTTTTATCCAATTTTATATAGAGGATAATGGGATAGGAATATCCAAGGACAAACAAAAAGCTATATTTGATATCTTTCAAAGAGATACAAAAATTAAAAGCGGTGGCTATGGAATTGGTCTTGCCATAGTTAAAAGAACCCTAGAAACCGCCAAATGCGACATTTATGTAGAATCAGAACCTGAAAAATACACTGTTTTTTTCTTTAAACTACCGGCTGCAAAATCACCCGGCGGTTTATCGGCTAATAGAAAAAATTAAAATTTGTAAAATTAGGAGTTCAGAACTCATGATAGAAAAAGTTAAAGAGAATCCCATTATCAAACCAGATGATGTAAAACCTTCAATGGATGGCTATCAAATATCAGGAGCATTTAATCCTGGAGCAACAGTCTACGGTGACGAAATCCTTCTTCTCCTCAGGGTTTCAGAATCCGTTCTGCAAAAAGAAGGTTACGTGCGAGTTCCCATTTATAAGTTTGAAGGAGGAACATCCCATCCTGATATTCTTGAAATAAAAAAAGATGACCCAGCACTTATACTAAAAGATACCAGAGGGGTTTATTATAAAGGAAAAGACTATTTATCAACAATGAGTCATATCCGTCTTGCACGAAGCAAGGATGGTATAAATTTCAGGGTTGATGAACATCCTTTTATTTATCCGACTGAATTATGGGAGGAATACGGGGTAGAGGATGCCAGAGCAACAAAAATAGATGATAGGTTTTACATAAATTATACCGCTGTTTCCAGAAATTCCTGGGCTACTGCCCTATGTGAAACAGCCGATTTTAAAAATATAAATAAATTGGGTATCATATTTCACCCCGAAAATAAGGATGTTGCAATATTTCCTGAGAAGGTTCACGGTAAATACGTTGCACTACACCGTCCCAATAACTCCGGTTTTGGAAAAGCTTCAATATGGTATGCAGAATCCCCCGATCTTTTACACTGGGGAAAATATGAGTGTATAGTAAATCCAAGAGATACCATGTGGGAGTCTCAAAAAATTGGTGGAGGCGCACCACCAATTAAAACAGATGAAGGCTGGTTAATAATATACCATGGTAAAGGTGATAACAGCGTATACTCCCTGTTTACCCTGCTTCTTGACCTTGAAAAACCCAATAAAGTCATCAAAAGAGGGAAAAACCCAATTATAACGCCAACAGAGCCTTATGAGACTGAAGGATTTTTTGGAAATGTTGTGTTTTCAAATGGCGTGGTTGAAAAAGATGGTAAGGTTTACATATACTATGGTGCGGCTGATGAAACAAGCTGCGTTGCAATAACGGATGTAGATACTCTATTAAACAGCTTCGATTAATAACTCAGACTTCAATCTCTTAAACCGGCAGGTGAAAAATGAAAATTGTAATGGATTTTAGAAAATACGATGGTGTAGTGGGAGGCGTGGAGCAGGGAGTTGTCCAAGTAACGAAACAACTCGTAAAAAACAAACATAGTGTAATACTTCTGTCCAAACAGGCAAGGATAGATGAAGTAAAATCTATTTTTAAAGGCTCAGAAAATGTCAAACATATCCCACTTCCTGTTAGAACTCATGCAATATCGTTTAAAAATGTTATCAATGACAGTTTTAAAATACAGAAAATAGGAATATCAGAATCGGCGGATCTAATACATTTTCCCTACAATTGGAGTTTTCCTTTAATAAAAAAATTGCCAACCATAATAACGATTCATGATGTTATTCCTTTTACCTTCAGGGAAGCAATGGGGTTATTCAAAAATCTCTTTATTTATAAGCCTGCCATACGTATGGCTGCCAAGTTGAACGATATCATCGCAACGGTCTCTGAGTTTTCAAAGCTGGACATTTCAAGTAAGGTTGGAGTTCCTGCTGATAAGATAAAGGTTATTCCAAACGGTATAAGGCATCCATATAAACCCACTGCAGAACTCATAAATCAGTTAACCAGAAAATTTGGATTAGAAAATGGTTTTGTATTGAATGTTGGAGGTATACATGAGAGAAAAAATATAGTGAGGTTGATACATGCCTTTGCTAAGCTTCTGAAAGAAGAAAGTTATCCCGGAAAATTAGTAATAACGGGTAAGGTTTCTGGTGCTCCTTATCAGGAAAAAATGAAAAAGCTCTGTGACAGGGCTATCGAAGAAGAAAAGATTAGCAACAGAGTCGTATTCACAGGATTTATATCTGATGAAGAACTGGACAACCTGTTCTCGATGGCAGATTTGTTTGTTTATCCATCCTTATACGAGGGTTTTGGGATTCCTGTGCTGGAAGCAATGAACATAGGTACTCCCGTTATTACATCGAATACCACCGCACTATCAGAGGTTGCAGATAATGCAGCACTGTTAATCAACCCTGAAGATGTTAATGATATATACCAGGGCATGAAAAAGCTGCTAAATGACAAAAATCTAAAAAGAACACTCATTCAAAAGGGCAGAAAAAGAGCCTCAGAATTTTCATGGGAAAAAACGGCAGATATGTATATTGAACTTTATAATGAAATCATAAATAAATCTTAAAAGTCAATTTTTTGGTTCAGGGATTAAAAAGTGAATAATTTATCGACAGATAGAGCCTATCCACTCCTCCTCTCATTGGTGCATAAATGTACCCGAATCTAATTAAAAATGGAAAATCATAAAAGATTGTTGCATTCATGGAAAGAGAAAAATCCAACGACACCATTATGCATCCATTATCCGAACCAAAAAGATTATCAATCTCACAAATTGCACTTCTGTGCGTAAAACTCAGTGCTTCATAGAGATTTATACCAAGAGATCCGTACAGACTATTAAAATACAAAGGGAAAACAGAAATTCCTCTTTCAATTTTAAGCAGTGGTTTATTAACCTTAAAGATCTGCTTTAATGCCAGATCTCCCGTTTTTATATCCTGATATCCATATGAAACTATACCGTTCACAGGTGCATAAAGATACCTCAATCCTCTTCCAATATAAACAAAATTACTACCCCTTCCAAAATCAGTTAACACATCTCCTCCAATTTCAAAGATGGAGCCACTAACAAATGGGAAATAAAAATTAAACTTCGATCTATTTAGAAGCCAACGACCATAATTTAGCTCCATATACATATCGTTTCCCAACATAAAACCTCTGTAAGGGATTCCCCAGCTATAAGATACCCTTGCATTAGAAAATTCTGTGATGAGTCGTAATCCGACAAAAGGTAAATCTCTGATTATTCCAAAACTTCCTCCGAACCTCTTGTAGTAACTTATGAAATTCTTTTTAATACCATAGTAGAAGGAAAATCCCCTATCTTTTTTATTGCTACCTATGTAATCTCCTATGGAGTCATAAAAAAGGTTATGCCCAAATAGACTAAAATTGGGGAAATTATAATTACCGGCGAGAGATAATTTAAACAGGCTGTCCGTTAGGTCATAGATTGCAGCAAAACTATAGCTAAACCTTCCAATATAATCCCTATTAATGGTAGATAACCCAATCCCAAAATAGATTCCCTCCCCTACTCCAAAAGGAAACCAGTAATCAGGGAGAAGATAGCTAATGGATCTGTATGTTTTCTGATTGAAGGATTTTTTTTTAACAGTACATATGCTTTTTTGTTTCTCTGGCGGATAAATATAACGGATCGTAAAACTATCTACAGAAAAAAAATCAGATTTTTTTTGATCGGAGAGACACCATTTACCTACAAAAAATCCCTTTGGGCCGTATATCTTTCCTACAATATCTCCTTTGTCAGAAACATCATAGTCAAGAATCCCGGTTGTTAAATTGGTAATCCTGAAAAGTTTTTCATTTTGCAGATCCGCCAAATAAAGGTTGTATATATTGTTACTATCATTTATAAAAGTTAAAAACCTATTATTTATCCATTTGGGAAAGTATGAGGAATTAGGAATTTTATCCAGTAGCTTTGGTTCAACAATTTCAAATCCATTATCAGTTTTTATAACTGTAGCATAAACAATAAATCTAGAACCCTTCAAATTCTTTATTGAAAAGACGATCTTTTTTTTATCGGGAGAAAAATTCGGTGATTCTGCTTTGAATCCCTTATATGGATTAACTATTTCTCTTTTAA
>QNBN01000021.1 GCA_003645695.1 Spirochaetota bacterium
AAGTAAACTTTCAATCATAATAAAAACCTTACTTTGCCTATTCCTTTTACACCTATAAAAAATTAGAATTAAGTATCCATAAATATTTTATAATACTAATTAAAAATCAAATACTGTTATTAAAAACAACAGAAAACGCTGGTACAAAAGAGAAAGATATAGCACTGCTAGATCATAATCTTTATGAATAAAACCTTAATTCAAGAATTTCAAAAAAGGCGGATGATTTAACTCAATTATCATCTCAAGAATAATCATCCGCCTTATTTTTGATCATATTAAACTAAGTTTTATTTACTCTGTTTTTCCCTGACAACAGCCTGCGCTGCGGCCAATCTGGCAATTGGTACTCTAAAAGGTGAACAACTTACATAATCCATGCCTACTCTATGACAGAACTCAACTGACGAAGGTTCACCTCCATGCTCACCACAGATGCCAACTTTGAGTCTAGGTCTGGTTTTTCTTCCTCTTTCAATGCCCATCTGGATGAGCTGTCCCACACCTTCCTGATCAAGCACCTGGAATGGATCTTTCTCAAGTATGCCTTTGTTTATATACTCAGGCAGAAAAACGCCTGCATCATCCCTTGAGTATCCAAAGGTCATCTGTGTAAGGTCGTTGGTTCCAAAACTGAAAAACTCTCCAACCTCTGCTATCTTATCAGCAACAAGGGCAGCCCTCGGTATCTCTATCATGGTCCCAACAAGGTACTTTACCTCGGCTCCTTCTTCTTTTATTACCCTATCAGCTGTCTTCTCGGTTAAATCCCTTAGTATTGAAAGCTCTTTAACGGTACCAACAAGCGGAATCATAATCTCAGGCTCAACTACAACACCCTTTTTCTTCATGTTACAGGCAGCCCTAATAATCGCTTCAACCTGCATTTCGTATATTTCAGGGTATGTAATCCCAAGACGACAACCCCTATGGCCAAGCATTGGATTAAACTCTGTTAATGATTCAACTTTTTTCTTTAAAGTTTCAACACTCACACCCATATCTTTAGCAAGAGCTTCAATTTCATCATTCTTCTTTGGTAGGAACTCATGAAGAGGGGGATCAAGAAGTCTTATTGTTACAGGGAGTCCATCCATCTCTTCAAATATGCCTTCAAAATCGCCCTGTTGCATTGGAAGTAATTTCGCAAGAGCTTTCTTCCTTCCTTCAACATCCTCAGCAAGTATCATCTCTCTTACAGCATCTATCCTGTTACCTTCGAAGAACATATGCTCTGTTCTACAAAGTCCAATCCCCTCTGCCCCCAATCTTCGTGCATTCTTTGCATCTTTCGGAGTATCTGCATTAGTTCTTACTCTTAATCTTCTTATATCATCAGCCCACTGCATAAGTTCAGCAAAATCACCTGTAGGTTCAGGTTCTACAAGCTCAACCTTACCCTTGATAACATCTCCTGTAGTACCGTTAAGGGTAATCCAATCCCCCTTCTTAAACTTAATACCACTGATTTCACATTCATTTTCATTCATGATATGGACATCTGAACACCCTACAACACAGCATTTTCCCATTCCTCTAGCAACTACAGCAGCATGGGATGTCATACCACCCCTTGCAGTTAGTATACCCTGGGCGGCATTCATTCCACCTATATCCTCGGGCGAAGTTTCAACTCTCACCAAAATCACATCCTTACCTTTAGCAGCTTCTTCCTCAGCTTCCTGGGCTGTAAAAACAATCTGACCTACAGCAGCACCCGGAGATGCGGGAAGACCCTTTGCTATAACCTCGACCTTGGCTTTAGGATCAATCATAGGATGAAGTAGTTGGTCAAGCTGATTTGGTGATACTCTCATTATTGCAGTTTCTTTATCAATCAATCCCTCTTTAACCATATCAACCGCTATCTTAACAGCCGCTTGAGCTGTTCTTTTACCAGTTCTCGTTTGAAGCATATACAGTTTACCCTTTTCAATGGTAAACTCCATATCCTGCATATCTTTATAGTGTTTTTCCAATTTATCTTTAATTTCTGAAAGCTGTTCATAAATTTCTGGCATATCTCTCTTCATATCTTCCAGAGTTTCGGGGGTTCTAATTCCTGCAACAACATCTTCGCCCTGGGCATTCATCAAAAACTCACCATAAAATTTCTTTTCTCCCGTAGAGGGGTTTCTAGAAAAAGCCACACCTGTTCCTGAATCATTACCCATATTGCCAAACACCATTGTTTGGACATTAACTGCAGTTCCCAACAGCCCCTTTATCTCATTAATCTCTCTATATTTAATTGCTCTTTCATTATTCCAAGAACCAAAAACAGCATTGATTGCCTTCCATAGCTGTTCCTTTGGTTCCTGAGGAAAATCTTCACCTGTTTCTTCCTTGTAAAGCTTTTTATATTGTTTCACTACCTCTTTTAGATCATCTGTATCCAGCTCTGTATCAAGAGTAACCCCTTTTTTCTTCTTCTGAGCTTCCAGAACCTTTTCAAACTTATCGTGATCGATACCCATTACAACATTACCGAACATCTGTATAAATCTTCTATAAGAATCCCAGGCGAACCTTTCATTGTTTGTAAGTCTTGCTACTCCTTCGACTACTTCATCATTAAGCCCTAAGTTCAAAACTGTATCCATCATACCAGGCATCGATATTGCAGCACCTGATCTTACAGATACGAGAAGTGGATTTTCCTTATCGCCAAACTTCTTACCTGTTGTTTCTTCAAGTCTCTTTAAATGGCTCTCTACTTCCTCTTCCAAACCTTCAGGATATTTCTCTCCATGCTTGTAGTAGTAATCACAAACCTCAGCGCTAATTGTAAATCCTGGTGGTACCGGGATACCAAGGTTGGTCATCTCAGCAAGATTCGCACCCTTTCCCCCAAGAATATCCTTCATATCTGCTCTACCTTCCGCTTTACCACCACCAAAAAAATAGACATACTTCTTATCACCCATCTCTTTCCTCCCCAATCTTATATATTTAATTTTTTACATTACTACTTATTTATTTAATATATAAACTGATTAATTTTTGGTCAATACATACTCATGCTACAACAATTTTGGAAAAATCAATGATATCCGAAAATGAACCTAAGATTTCTCTCAACATTGCAATTCTATTACATCTCAAACTCATATCATTTTCCATTACAAGCACTTCATCAAAGAAACGATCAACATATTGTTTAAAGGAACCCAATATGGAGTACACCTTTTCATATTCTTTACTGCCAATAGCATCCAGAATGTCACTTTTTTTACTCTTGTAAAAATTGTAAAGTTTAATTTCAGCTTCTTCAACCAATAAACTATCCTTTGGCTCAATTCCCTCCGGGCATCCTGAGTCATCCTTAACTATATTGGCAATTCTTTTGAATGCAACAAGCAGATCCTGAAAACTTTTATTCCTCCTCATTTCATTCAGAGCCTTTACCCTTTGATAGGAATCACATACACCTTCCATTACAGTAGAAAGAGTCGCATCAATTTCATCATAAGCAAATCCAAAATCTTCGAAGACCGAGCGTATTCTGCTCTTGAAGAATTCAAACAGCTTATCCAGGAATTTATCCTCTTCTTTTACCAATGGATATAGACCAATAGATTTTTTGATAAGATCACCAAGAGAAAACTCCAGTTTTTTATCCAATATAATCCTAACAATGGCAAATACATTTCTTCTTAATCCATAGGGATCCTTTGAACCTTTTGATTCATAACCAGCCGAAAATATTCCAATAATACTATCAAGCCTATCTGCTATCCCAACAACAGCTCCGGGGATCTCCTCCGGAAGACTATCACTGGCGTGTCTTGGAAGATAGTGCTCTTTTATGGCCTTAGCCGATACTTCACTGTATCCTGAATCGAGAGCATAGTAATATCCCATAATTCCCTGTAGGTTTGGGAACTCATTAACTATCAAAGTAACAAGGTCATTTTTGCACAGGAGAGCTGCAGTATCTATCTCTTTTTTGGTTACCTTATCGATATTGAGCATTGAACATAGATAACCAGATATCTTCCTAATCCTTTGAACCTTTTCCTCCATACTACCAAGTTTTGGATGAAAGCTCACACTTTTCAGTTTATCCAAATATTCTCCAAAGTTTCGTTTTCTATCTTCATCATAGAAAAACTTACCATCATTAAGTCGTGCTCTTAATACTCTTTCGTAGCCATACTTAGTTAGAGAGTTATCCTTTATGTTGGATATGACGATAAACTTGTTTGAGATTTTGTCATTTCTATCATCACAGAGCGGAAAATATCTCTGATGCTCAATCATCTCTGAAGTAAGAATTTCCGGTGGAAGCTTAAGGTACTCTTCCTCAAACTCACAAAGAACAGTAACAGGGTACTCCGTAAGGTCTGTATTAATATCAAAAAGAACCTCTGCTTCTCTGGGAACAAAGAGATTATACTTATTGGTTAGTTTTGTAACCTCTTCTTCTATAATTTTTTTTCGCTTAATTCTATCAGCAATAACGCTTGAGTTCAGGAGAAGTTTCTCATATTCATCTGGTTTATTGATAATAATTCTATCTTTGGCATATACTCTGTGACCATAACTGTAGTTTGAACTTTCAATACCAACCTTACTATACGGAATAATTTCTGAACCATATAAAAACATTACCCATCTAATTGGTCTTATAAATCTAAAGCCGGATTCTTCCCATCTCATATTTTTAGGGAAATGTAGATTATTAATTGCCTGATCTAGAATCTCAGGTAGGATATCTTTAGTATCCCTGCCCTTAATTGTACGAATGGCAAATATATACTCATTTCCCTTTATGTTCTTTACAACTGCATCCTGCGGTTTAATTCCATTAGCAGAACAGAAACCAAGAAGCGCTTTTGTTGGTTTCCCATTTTTATAGGCCTTTTCTACAGATGGACCTCTTTTTTCCTCTTCGTAATCTTTTTGTCTCTCACTAAGGGATTTAATTAATAGTGAAAAACGCCTTGGTGTAGAAAAATATTTGATACTCTCATAGTTTAGTCTACTTTCAGATAAAAGAGATAAATAATTATCCATAAAGCATGTTGCTGTGCTGTGTGAAAGCTCATGAGGTAATTCTTCAACTCCAATTTCACACAATAAATCTCTCGATGAAGCCATTAAATTTTTCCCCTCTATAAGTTATTTTTTCATTTTTTGACATGTAATCTATCTTACATCCTATAAGATATTTATTTTCCAATTAGTATACTTATGATTTTATATATTCTTAATTTTACGCTCTTTGCCTGGAATGACACTTTCTGGATATTTTGACTCACACGCAATATGTTCACACCATATTCTAACTTTTAGTGTTAAAATAACCTCCTTAGTAAAATTCCTGCTCTTATACCGGTATTACCCTTTCTAGATTTCCAGCCCTACCCTGAATGTATCAGCAAGATTCTGTCCATCAGCAGGGATATGGGTTGCTTAAATCAAAAGCATTATTTTAGTCTATTAATTCAACCCTAAGATTATTTTCCTTTTTTTAACAGTGGGAAACCCAGTTTTTCTCTTGATTCAATGTACGCCCTGGCTACTGCTTTTGCAAGATTTCGAACCCTCTGAATATAGTAGGCTCTTTCAGTAACACTTATTGCACCCCTGGCATCAATAATATTAAATATATGTGAACATCTAATAACCATATCATAAGCTGGAAGAACAATCCCTTTTTCAATTATTTTATAGGTTTCATCTTCGTATTCATCAAAAAGCTTTATATGCCTTTCAACGTCAGCCACTTCAAAGTTATATACAGAAAATTCATACTCTTCCCTTTGCCGTAAATCTCCATAAGTCAATTTTTCATTCCACATTACATCAAAAACATTATCTTTCTGCTGTATAAACATCGCAATTCTTTCAAGCCCATAGGTTAGCTCCACTGGTATCGGATTAAGTTCGAATCCTCCTACCTGCTGGAAATACGTAAATTGTGTAATCTCCATTCCGTCAAGCCAAACTTCCCACCCAAGTCCGGTTGCACCTAATGTTGGAGATTCCCAATCATCATGTACAAACCTTACATCATGTTTAGAAAAATCTATGCCCATTGTTGATAAACTTTCAAGATATAGATTTTGAATGTCAGAAGGAGCTGGTTTTATAAGCACCTGATATTGAAAGAATAACTGTAATCTATTTGGGTTCTCTCCGTACCTACCATCAGTCGGCCTTCTTGATGGTTCTACATATGCTGCAGCCCAAGGTTCAGGGCCAAGTGATCTTAAAAATGTTGCCGGGTTAAAGGTTCCTGCTCCTGTTTCAACATCATAGGGCTGTACTATAACTGCACCCTTTTGGTGCCAATATTCATTGAGGTGAAAAATTATTTCCTGAAAAGTCATATGAATGTCCTATAAGATTAATAATTTCTTTAAACTTTCATTGTTGGTCAGAGGTTCACTAATTTCCTAATAAATAAAGATTTTGCTTAAATATATTCATTGCTTTTAAGCACGTCAAGATATTAACCTTTAACTTAAAAATTGGTAAAACTGGTCGTTAATGTATTTAGAAGAAGACAAACAGGACAGATATGAACAGGAATATACTACGATTCAAGTTTATTACCCTGATAACAGCTCTTTTATTCAGCATACTTGTTATTAGAGTAACCCAGCTAATATTCCTTCAAAAGAATTTAATTATGGCATCCCCTTCTATTAAAAATCAAAAAGAGAGGGGTTTTATTATTGATAGAAACGGCGAGAAACTTGCATTAAGTCTCGAAACATATTCAATCTATGCACGGCCGAATGAAATTGAAAACAAACTTAAAGCAGCTAAAGATCTGGGAGAAATTTTAGGAATCAACTATGCAAAAATATTAGAACAGTTGAATAAGAAAAAACCCTTTGTATGGATTAAAAGACAGGTGGATCTTGAAAAAATGCAAAGATTGGAAGACATCTCAATCAAAGGTGTTTATCTCGAAAAAGAGTTTCGAAGGTACTATCCATTTCACCATCTTGCATCTCACATACTTGGTTTTGTAGGCATAGATAACAATGGGCTTGAAGGTATAGAATATTACTTTGATGCTTTTCTAAGTCCAAAAAGAATGGATAAAAAAAGGGTCGGTTTTAATGGTCAAACAAGGGGCTATAGCGTTGTTTTAACAATCGACAGGTATATACAGGAGGTAGTAGAAGAGGCATTATCCAATGCTTTAAAATCAACGGATGCAAAACAGGTTACTGCTATCGTAATGAAACCATCGACAGGAGAGATACTTGCAATGGCAAATAAACCTGACTTTGACCCGAACAATTTTAAATCTTACTCTGAAAAGTTTATTAGAAATAGGGCCATAACAGATGCATTCGAACCTGGATCAACATTCAAGATATTTATCGCTTCTCTTCTGATGGACAAACATCTAATCAACACAAATGATACCTTCAATTGCAGAGGATTTATCAAAATTGGCAATACAGTGATTCACGATACAGCGCAACATGGCTTGATCGATTTTAGTCAGGTATTACAAAAATCATGCAATGTTGGAATGATACTTTCAGTGGATAGAATAAATGATAAAGATCTATATAAGGGATTGAGAAACTTTGGATTTGGAACAGCAACGGGTATTAATCTTCCGGGAGAATCGCAAGGCATCCTACGTAATCCATCCAGATGGAGCAAAATTTCAAAATATGAGATGGCAATTGGGCAGGAAGTTGCTGTAACATCACTCCAGTTAATTACTGCAGGTTCTGCCATTGCAAATAACGGTATCCTTATGCAGCCAAGAATTATCAGAAGGATTGAGAATCCCGATGGTTCAACGTTAAAATATTATAAGCCTTTGAAAATCAGAAGAGTAATTGGAGAAGAAACTTCAAAGAAACTCTTAGAGATTTTAACAGGGGTATTAACAACGGAAGGAACAGGATATAAAGCAAAGGTTGAGGGTTACAGCATTGCAGGGAAAACCGGTACAGCCCAGATAGCCGATCCTCAGAAAGGAGGATACCTTGAAGGGCAGTTCTACGCTTCCTTTATCGGATTTGTACCAGTACCCAATCCTAAAATAGTAGTTCTTGTAACAATAGACAGACCTAGAGGGGAAAAATACGGCGGACAAACTGCAGCTCCTGTTTTTAAGTATATCGTAGAAAGAATAGCACCATATCTCAATATTTTACCATCAAACTCCACAGTTTATGTGTACAACAACAATGAAAAATAATTTACTGCATCATAACATCAAAATAATAAAACGAAATAACCCAATACTATACAAACACCTTTCATCCAGGAAAACCAGCAAAGATGACAAAATTAAAGAGATTTCTATTGTTAATACAAAAAGAGGGGACCCTACTATCGAAATCAAGTTGAACAATTCCAGGATCACTCTCCACTCGAAAATTGATCCAATGATAGAAATAGACAGAATAATAAGTTTAAAACTATCGGGGGCTGAAGATATTATTATACTGATTGGTTTTGGGCTTGGTTATCTGGCTGAAATGATTATTAAAAAAAATCCAGAAGCAAGAATCCTCATATTTGAACCCTCTTTAAAGATTTTAAACACGGCATTAGAAGTCAGAGATCTATCCAACGTTCTTAACCATAAAAAACTAAAAATAATAGTTGGAAACACAGCTATAGATGATTCTACTTTTGATTATTTAACATTCTATAACCCGGTTTTACTCCACCTACGTTCATATAAAACAGCCTTCCCTGATTTTACTAAAAGTATTATCAATTCATACAATGGATATATCCAAAAGAACAGTATAAATATTGCAACATTAAAAAGATTCGATCGCTTATGGACTAAAAACAGCTTTAAAAACGCAGTGCATTTTTTTACAAAACCCGGGATAGATCTTTTGAAAAATGTTCTAAAAGGCAAAATTGGGGCTCTGGTGGTTGGAGCAGGGCCATCTATAAAAAACCAGATTTCCAGTATTATAAAAATTAAAGACAGGTTTTTAACGGTAGCAGTTGATACCGCACTAAAACCTCTGATAACATGGGGTATAGTCCCAGATTTTGTCGTTTCAGTTGACCCTCAATTTATTAATTCTCTTTCGTTAAACCCATCCTTCTATAAAACTATTAAAGATGATAAAATGCCAATCCTGATAGTTGATCCGGCTGTTTATCAAACTACCATAAGAAATTATCCCGGTAAAATTATGCTATGTTCATCTTTATTTCCTCCTGGCAAAATAATCGAACATTATTCAGGTATAAAAGGAAAAATTGCCGCAGGAGGATCCGTCGCAGTAACCGCCTTCGATTTCGCCAGGATATTAGGAGCTGATCCAATTGTTATTATAGGGCTAGATCTCTCCTATAAAAACGGACAGAGTCATGCAAAAGGATCATTTGTCGATTTTTACCGTACATTAGCTCAAAATAGAATTAATACATACCAAACCCAATTCGTAAAATATCTTAATGGTGGGTTTCCAATAAAAACAATCAACAATAAAAAAGAGATCTGCTATACCGACAAAAGAATGCTGCTATACAAATCGTGGTTTGAAAGAAACATTCCACTATCCAGTTCAAGTATTATAAACGCAACAGATTGTGGACTAAACCTGGAAAATGTTAAATCAAGTAAACTTAATAGTGTTAAATCAAAATTTTTACCAACTTTAAATAAAAAAATCATCATGGAAAACATAATATCAACAATCAACAGTGGTAAAAGTTTATTAGAAAATTTGCCAGACTTTCTTGGATATCTAAAAAAAGCCGAAAGCAACATAGAAAAGATGCTTAATCTTTCACGAGAAGCAAAAACGATACTACCAAAAATGAAAAATTCCGATAAGCTTGCTATATATAACAAAAAGCTGCTGGATATAGAAAGGAAAATACTCCTTTTCACAGATTAGGTTAGATTAATTAGCATGGCAATGCAGGACGTTGTTGTAAATATTATGCAAGGTAGCAACAGGAAAGATAAAGGTTCTATAATAGATGAATCTGAAATGCTTTACAGCTCAATTGAAAATAGCTGTATATTTTTATTGAAAACAATTAAAAACACATCTGAAAAATTAAATTTTTTATTTTCAGAATCCGATAATTAATTTGAAGATGTAGATAATTTATAATCCCTCCATTATCTACATAATAAGCTGGGTTAAAGAGCCCAGCTTTTTATTTAAAGATCTCCCCTGTTTCCTTATACCAGAGAAGAAGGTCAAGATGTGTTACAGGTATATCAACCAATCGTGAGAACTCCTGCATTGCTCTTTCGATAGTAAGATATCTAAATTTGGTAGGGGAGGATGGCAGTTCAGTAATTACATTATAATACTTAAGGTTTCTTAGGATGTGGCGGTCAAGTATACATAGGTCGCCCGATTTACCAATGTTTCTTAAAAAATGAGTTGCTTCCTTATAAGCCATACCTCTTATATTATTTACTATCCATTCCCTGAAACCAATTTCATTATTATCAAATCTATCAAACAATAAACTAAAGTCAAACTCTCTATTTTTATAAAAAAAAGATCGTGCCAGAACAATATTTTTTGCCTTGTTATTTTTAAATCTTACTGTATTTAGATAATTTGCTATTTCCCTTTCATTACCATTGTATAAAAGACCTGTTTCATTCAGAAGTTTAATTGTTTCCCAGGCATTTTTTGCCTTTGATGCTGGAGTAAGTAAGCAAAAGGCTAGCTCCATAAATATTCTCCGATCGTCTTTAGACTCTCCGATTGCTCTAAACTGAGCGATCCTTTCTTTAATTTTATTAAATATATTTTTGTACATCTCTCCCAATTCTTTTTTTGCTTCAATTGCTCTAGCCTCTTTCATAGCATCAAAAATCTTCCAGAAACGTTTAATCTAACTAATCCTGATTTTTATCTTATCCTTTTTTGTTCTTTTCTCCAAAGTACTATCAGAAATTACAACTGTATAATCACCCTTCTCAAGGGATTTAACAGTCAGCCTCTCTCTATTTGAATTTGTGTGAGCCTCTATAAGCCTGTTTTCTTTAAATAGTTCTATAATCCTATTATTGGTATTTCTAAACTCAATCAAAAATTTATCTCCCTTATCCTTACCAATTGTAATATCAAAAAGATCCCCCTTTAAATAGTAGGAATTCTCACTGGCAGTTTTACCTTTCAATCTATAGCTTTCCTTCATTTTCCTGAAGTGATGATCTCTTCCAATATCCCTGATCATTAACAATCTATTTTTTATAATAAGAAAAACTGCTTCAGTAAGATACAGACCAGTATATAGTTGCTTATCGTACACTTTCATTTTGAATAGATCATTTTCCAGATCCAGAACAGACTTAAGACATATATCGCACTCCTTTAAATGCCTTTCAAACAACCTGCTCTCCTCTTCATCCAATAATCCTTCAACATACTGTGAAATCATATCTTCATTATATAATGGGCATTTTAGCATGAATCCTTCCTATTTTACTGTTAGTTTAGATATTTTTCAGCTCTTTCTCGAAACTTTTAATTCTAGATTTAATCCTTGCTATACCAGCCGACACTGTACCTACTGGAAACCCACAAAAGGATGCAATACTTTCATAGGTTGGATGACACTTTGTAGCTCTATATTCATTTAACAGATTTTCCTGGTATTTTTTTGCATTTTTTTCAGTAATTCTATCTCCCGACTCCTGACTTTCCAAGATCTTTCGGTAATTTTTTGCCAATTTAACAAGAGTCGACTCTTTTTTTTCATACTTATCAACAATCAAGCTTTTTATTTTATCAATCCCTTTAACAATTTCATTAATACTTCTATTAAAAAAAATGGCTAAAAACCTGATGTCTTCTACTCTTAAAAAATCAACATAATAAAGATGAAATAGCACTCTATATTTTTCATTCAAGATGGAGGTAATTTTATCAATTAACGCATTCACTTCTTCATTCGAATCCAGATTATAGTTCTTTTTATCAGCAATAACCATATGATAATTGCTTCCGTCAGGATCAGAAATATTGAGGTCCTGTTCAAAGGATATATTATACTCTGTATTATTCAAACCCTGATTTTCCCTTAAAAAATTTATATAACGATTTCTTAGCACAACAGTTAACCAGGTTGTAAACTTTGCCTTTGAAATAGTATAGGAGTTCAAAATTGTTTTGAATCGTAAAAGGATATACTCATAAAAATCTGAGCAAATATCTTCAGAAGCATGAAATACTACATGGGGATAGTTATAAATGAATGGAGATATTATTTCTAATATGAGACTATAATAAACTTCATCTTCATCTTCCTCTTTATACTTCATTATACTATTTTTAATTTCAAGGTCATCAATATTAAAAAACATATCGTATACTTGCATCTCCTAAATGAGAGAATAAAATTGGTAAAAAGTTTTTATTCCTTGAATCTTTTAAAGATTTAATTTTTTGTTCGTTAAATACTTTCCCAATCTCAATGCCTTTAAAAAGAAGTTCATAGAATCGAATAATGAAGTCAAAATCATGAAAATCAAGGAAGTTCCACCTGGAAAGAATTACATTATAAACGTCTTTATTCTTTAAAAGTTCAAGTCCCCATTTTATTGAACTATTGCACATATTGAAAAAAAATAAATTTGGTAACTTCTTTATAGAGATTAATCTTTCCAGTTGAAAAAGTGATTCACCGGTATAAAATGATGTGTGTTCACCTTCGTCAGTTGAAGTTGTATCTCCATGCCCAGTAAAATGTACAAGCTGGTAATTTTCAATGATATCAATTAACTCAAGATCTGAAATTGGTCTTGAAATAAAATCACACTCTACACCGGATACTAAAAAATATTCAAAAAGTCTTTTTCCCTCTTCATAAGAATATTTATAGTCTCTACCAGGGTCTGCAATAATTAAAACCCTTCTAATAACAACTTCCTTTTGTAAACCTACCTTATTTTTTCCTAGAATATTGATGTAATTTTTTTCAAATAGAAATGATTCACAGCAATAGGTAAACTCTAATGGAAGGTTCATAGTGATCTCATCAGGGATGAAACTTATCGAATATCCGCCCGATTGGAAAATATAATCCAACTCCAGGGGGTTAAATATCATTTCATAAAGGTATTTTCCTATCTCTCTGCATTTCAAAAAAAAATCATCGTAATCCATAATATTAATACTTCTCTGAAGATCAACACTTTTCTCCTTTACAAGGTCAAAAAACATTTTATCAAGATCGTATATCTTCTCAACAATGACCACTGGATCAACAGAATTTAAAATTGATGCTACAATATGATCTTCCAGAAATCTAATTTCAATCACAAGTGGGATTCTCTTCATGTTAATTAGGTTAAGTATTTTAGAAATTGTGTTTTCTAAATTTGGGGAGTTGATAAAAAATTTTTTAGGTTCTAAATCCGGAAGTTTTTTAACATCAAGACCAATATTAAAAAAATCTGATGAATCAACTAAAATAGTATAGTAATAGTAATGATTATCGATTTTTCCATACCCATTATAAGGCCCGGATTTAGGATTCTTTTCTTTGTAGCACCCATCCGTAACCTTTAAAAATCCATATATAGATTTATCATCATAATTATAAAATAGAAGTTTATCACCTATCTTCAGCTTTCTTAAATCGAACCTCTCTATTAGATTCTTAGGAATTCTTACAATTCCAGAGGTTACTGATTTTAACATGTTTTCCGTATTTGTATAGATTAAACAGGTCATATTAATTCCATTAATTTCTACTATTTTATAAAGAATATACTTTAAGATTGTATAATTATAACTCTGACGAATTGCACTCAGTAATTGAATAAAATCTTATTTGATACCATGTCATGCTTATATCTATGAAAAATCAAAAAGTTCTAATATAAACTGGTTTTAAATACTCCCGCATTAAGGGGATTTCTTCCCTCTCTACAACAGTTGGTATAAACTTAGCTTTTGGGTAGGAAAAATTTTTTTTAATCGATTTTATGCGGTCAATTTTACTATTGTTAATTTTGTTATTTTCAATTATGGGTTTCAGAACCTCCATAAAATCTTCATTAGAAGATATAAGATAATCAGGATTTACATCGTATATGTAATCAATAAATTCATTAGCTTTCAACACCTTAATTTCATCAAATCTTACTCCATTCTTATAAAATGATGCGTAAACCTCTTCCTTCCTTGATTTAATAAATGGAACTATGGAGCTATTCCATCTATCTACTTCAAAAGAGAGAATATCTAAAGAAGTAGTACCTGCTAGTGGTATATCCAAAACCTGGGAAAGTGTATTTGCAAAGCTTAATCCTACCCTGATACCTGTAAAAGAACCAGGCCCTAACCCTGCATAAATCGCTTCAATATCTTTAATACTCTTTCCAGCTCTCTTTATCATAAAATCCACTGTTTGTACAATACCCTGAGAATGAGTTAAGGAAAATAGAATTTCAAGGTTTGCTTCCATTTTTCCATCTTTAATAAAAACAGAGAATGCCCTTGTAGAAGTTTCAACTGCTAAAATCATGATTTAACCCTATCAATAGTAATTATTCTCCTATCACCTTCAATCTGGATATCAATAAAAATATATTCATTTAATATATCCTTTGCTTTATAACCCCATTCTATCATAACAACTGAACCAGGTATATATATATAGTCCATTAGCAACTGTTCTATTTCAAAAAGGTCATCCAATCTGTATAAATCAAAGTGATAAAGTTTTACAGTATCTTCATAGACGTTCATAATTGAAAAAGATGGAGAAGTTACTGTATCTTCAATTTTAAGGGCATCAGCAACGCCTTTTACAAATACAGTTTTTCCCGCACCAAGTTCCCCATCGAGGAGTACAACTTCCCCTCCTTTTAACGTTTTTGTAAAATCACTGGCTATTTTTATGGTATCCTCAATACTCTCGCTTATATACTTTTCCATTTGTTAAAAGGTTCAATATTTACATATTTTTTAGAGGAAATGTATCTAATTATTGTAAAAATGAAAAGAATAATTTAATTCAAGACCATACAGAACAATAATCCATGACATGTATATCCATATCAAAAATATCGGAATAAAGGAGAGAGAACCGTAAATAATATTTATTTGAGGCATTTTTTTTAAAAAAAAATTATAACCATATCTGGTAATCCACAAAACGGCAGCAGTAATTAAAGCAGATATTAATGTGTATTTAAACCTGATTTTACCATGGGGGATAACAAAATAGAGTAGAAATATTAAAAGCCAATTTATTAAAATTGAAAGTAATACAGATGTCATTTTACCGTACTGAAAATATCTCAATCCCAAATTATAATAGTCATTAATTAAGCTACTATTTCTAAAATAGAAGGAGAACACAAGGAGTGTAGGAGTTATGAGAATAAAAATAACATATTTTACAATATAAATAAATAATGACGCCCGCCTTTTATTCTTCCATATGCGGTTAACATTTGTCGTTATCATGAAAAAAAGCCAGAAAGAGACGAGTAACAATAGAGAAACATTTAAAATATTTAAACTTGCAGTTTGATATTGGAAACTATCAAGGTATGTAATAATCTTTCTTCCCTTTTCGGGAAGGAAAAAATTAGAAACAAATCCTATTAACAATTTCTCAAGGCTGCTGTAAAAACTAAAAAATTTCAAACTTAGAATGCTTACCAGAAAGAAGGGCACAATTAAAAGAATTGTAATAAAACTTAGTGATCGAGCTTCAACATCACATCTATCCCGGTAGAATCTTCTAAATGATTCCTGAAATATTAGTACCGTTTTAGATTTTGGATTTTTAACATTATTTCTAGCATTAGAAGCCATTTCTAAATCCTTTCATAGTCGTAGAGAAGAGCAAATATTTCATTTTTATATCTCTTATCCATTTTAGTAAATTGAATATGCATAATCCAATTTTTTTTTGCAGGATTTCTCTCAATTCTCCTCACTTTCCCTATCCCAACAACCTTATAATCCTCTTTTAATTCAAAATCAACTTTTATATAGTTGTTCTTATCAACCGGAGATGTAGTCTCAATAGACATTCCTCCAACAGATATGTCTATGATTGTTCCCCAATGAGCCTCTCTCCTGTCTACCACCGCTTTTTTCTTGCCATCCTGCTCTATAATTCTCAACCTAACAAACAGAACCGGCAGCCGAACATTTTTTCTTGGATACCTCCTTTTTTGAACCCTTAAAACCTTATTTGTGTGCTTTAAACAAAGTAATTGATCGTTATCATCAATAATTACATCAGAGACTTTTGTCTCAAAAACGTATGCCGCGTCGTTCTCACGCCAATAAGAACATTTCAGTTTTCTTTTACCCCAGGCTATCATTTTGCCTGTTGGTAAAATTGGTATACTAATACCGAAACATTCATCGTCATTCCTTACAACAGTCACGGTAAAAATTCCAGCTTTCTCAGCCTCAATCCTCAATTTTGCACTAACAGGTATTGACTTTGTTGTAGTAATGCCTTTTACAGCCCTATTTCTGGTAATCTTATTTCTTATTCTATAATATAGGTTTATTATGTCATCTTTAGATTCTCCCTTTATTTCCTTTATGCTGATTCTTTTTATAGCTCTCTGAATACACCCATCAAGTATCGGGGTTGAAGTGAACACAAGTGTGGGTTTATTTAACCCATAGGATATCACCAACTTTTTTAGTACCTCAGTTTCCTGTTTTGTAAGACCCCTCATTTTAGCAAGTTGATAAAAATTATGCCATCCAGTTCCTCCTGCAATCTTGCTCTTTTTTTTGCCTGTACCCCCGACAGTAGACCGTGAAGCAATAAAAAAAACCAGGGCTACAACAACGAATATAATTATTAGTAAAATAACCTGGCCTGTCGTAGGAGCGGATATCCTAAATGCAGTTATATCCAACTGGACATCTCCTCATATTTTTTTATCAAAAAAATTAAGAACTGTCAAATTATAATAGATTAAACCTTTTACCTATTTTAAATAAATCTAGTGAACTTATCGACAAAAATTTATATAACATTACAATAGGTGATTAAACCTTGGATTGTAGCAATGATACGGTTTGGTCTATGGTTTCATACAATTATCTTCCAGTTCTTGAGCATGAAATATACCTATTCTATGAAACCTACATATTTATTTAGTATCTTATTTTTTAATGACAACTAAAATCAATCAACTTATTTGATAAACAAAAATAAAATCATATATAAATTATCGGACTATAATACTCTTATAATATGAAGGTACCTTTAAATCCAAATCACCGGGAAAGAATTTATGTATAGAGAAGATTACATTTAACTTCTTATTTCCAGGAAGCTTTGAAGGTACTACCATCTTAAGTGGTAATCTAATTTGATCTCTGCTAACGATTATGTTTATCCCGATTCCCCCAATTTGGGTAATACTTATAGCTTTTACAGGTTTTCTTCTGGAAATCGTAGGTATTATTTCATCCAAATCCTTATCCTTTTTAAAATGTACTGTTCTAACAGATTTTTCTTCTAAAAAATCAAAAACAAAGTCGGATCCAAACATCTCCGGCCTTGATCTGAAATAATATATCAAAGAAAATAAATCGAAAAGCTTATATTTATACTTAATTTCCTTAATCTTTTTTCCACTTCTATTACTGATGACAACCAACTTTCTATCTTGATCGATTTTGTAAATTAGATAATCCTTCCTCTTACCTTCCAGAACATCCTTCTTTACAATTATTGGAAGCAGAGTTCCTTTGTCCATAAATACTTCCCATTTGTCATCCAATCTGTAGAAGATGCTTAGAAAAGGAGATGTTCTGGATCTGCCTTTGATAACCCATACATTTCGGCCATTAACTTTTTCCGTGCCATAAACTTCAATAGTTTGATGTCCTACAGAAAAACCGGAAGCGTATATCTTATATTCTAATCTTTCACCAGTGGAAAATGGTTCTGCATAACAAATGTTGAGAAAAGCCAAAGAAAGTAATAAAAAAACTATATATAAAATTTTAGTAGAATTTAATGAATTAAGGATTAAACATTTCCTCTCTTTCATTTATCACCTTTTAATAAAACTACTTATATCATTGAATGTTACAAATAGCGACAGCAGTATTAGAAGAGTAAAACCTATTGCCTGTATCCTTTGAATAACCTCAAGATTTGGTTTTTTCTTCCTTACAGCTTCTAATAGTGCAATCATGATATGGCTTCCATCCAATGCAGGAAAAGGTATAAGATTCATGATAAATAAGGCTATACTAATATAGCTCATAACCTGAAGGAAATAAACAAAACCCTCCTTTGCTATTACCCCTGATAAATAAATAATTTTTGCAGGCCCTGCAACGGCTGTTTTTGCTCTAATTTTTCCACTGAAGAGAAGTATCATTCCTCTTACAGTATCTCTTGTTGCCTCTAAAGATTTTTTTACTCCCAGTTCAATCGACTCAGGAAGACTGTATTTTGGGGAGTGTAGCTTTATCTGTTTAAAATAGATACCCAGCGTAGTATCACTATTCCTGCCTATAAGAACATCATAATTTAGTTTTTTACCATTTCTTTCAATTACAAGGTTAATACTTCGCCCCTTCTTTTTCGATAGAATATGATAGAACTCCACTTGATTATGAATTGGCATACCATCCACTGAAACTACTCTATCTCCTGGTTTTATACCAAGCTTCTTCGCATCGCTGTTCGGTAAGACACCTCCTACAACTGGTTCCACCCACGGATATATTCCAATAACTCCCCTTCCAGTACTCTTATCAATACCTGGAATTACTTCAAGGTTTAACTCTTTCCCATCTCTTAAAACTGTTATCTGAATCTTTTTGAGGGCATTTCTTATTATATTTTCAGTTATATCATCCCAGTTGTTTACTTTTTTTCCATTAATCGCAATTATAATATCTCCATTCTTAAGGCCAGCTTTTTGTGCCGGGGTTAATTGTGTATTTTCATTTATATCCTGAGGTTTGGCAAGTATTATTTTATTTGGGTACGTTTTAATTTGGTAACCGATCATCATAATCATGGTAAATAGGAGAATGGCAAACATAAAATTGAATAAAGGACCTCCGAGTGCGACCATAATTCTATTTATAGGAGGGCTTGAATAATATTCATCCTTACTCCCTGTTAAGTTATCATATGCGGAATCACCTGCCATTTTACAATAACCGCCAAAAGGTATCAACCCAAGCTGTATTTTAGTATCCTTCCATTTAAATAGTTGTATTCCCTTCCCCCACCCGATTGAAAATACCTCAACTCTGATACCTACTACACGGGCTACCAAAAAATGCCCAAGCTCATGGATAAAGATAAGTATACCTATCGAAATAATACCAAGAATGATTGTACTTACCATATTAACCCCTTGCACAAAATAGTTTTACAAATAAAAAATAAAAGGGTAAAGATGCAATGACACTATCAAAAATATCCAGAATACCACCAAGACCTGCAAATAATCTTGAGGAGTCTTTTACTCCGGCTTTCCTTTTTATAAAAGATTCTAATATATCTCCGAGATGTCCAGTTAAACTTACCACCACTGAAAGAACAATAGTGATTGTAATAGTAAAGCATAATTTTTCAGAAAATATCAACTTAAATATAATAGAGATAACAATAGTTATAAAAAAAGAACCGACATAACCCTCAAGTGATTTGTTTGGACTATACCTGATTATGCCCTTGATCTTTCCAAACTTACTGCCAACAAAAAGAGCTGATGCATCATTTATCCATACCATCAAAAATAATAGGTATATTAATAAATCTCCATATTTAAAGTATCTAATTACAATAATTAGTAAAGGAATCATTCCAGTATACACAGAACTTATAAGAAAAAGAAAAAATTGTTTTAGTCCTGTTTTCTTAAATATTAAAACTATAATAGAGAAAGCTATTACCAGAATTGGTAGTATAACCGGTATTGCTCTGTTTAAATCGTAAGCTTTATAAGCATAATAGCTATAGAATAGGATGAAATTGAATATGTAGGTTGAAAACTCGTAGATCTTTAAATATTCCCTGTAGGAATTTCTAAATAACCGGCTTAACTCAAAGTTTGCAATTATTGATATTACAAATATCAATATATATAAATATATGTAATTACTAAAATCCAAATATATCGCAAAAAACAGTAAAGGCAGCAAAAGAATAGAAATTATTAACCTTGAAATCATTTTAATTCCGTTAAGATATATGATTTTATTCGCTAAAATTACAGCTTTCTGCAACAAAAATTAGCACCTGATTTGAATACCAATATACTTAAAGATACTTATAAAATAATAGGCAAACATTGTTTATTAATATGATTGGAAGTTTATCTGCCTATTGATGAAATTAATTCTAACCATTTGAACTTTAATAAAGATAAAAAAAGTGTACCTCCTAAAATATAAGTTATAATGTTCTTGAGGTACACATTAAATATTGGTAAATAGCATTAAAATAATTTGTTTAAATAAGCAATGTCCTTTACGGTAAAGGAAGTTTTTTTTGATGATAATACTCGATAGTAAAATCTCATTTAGCAGTATTTAAAATTTAGCCCAATACTGTATTGGAAATATCTTTTCATGCAAAACAGTTATTGCTTTACAGAAGAGTGGTATATATTTATTCCGCCAAACTTCCTATCCCTTTTACTATAATCCTCTAAAGCTTTTCTGTATAACCGGGGACTAAAATCAGGCCACAGGGTTTTTGTAACCCATATTTCAGTGTATGCACTCTGCCATAGCAGGAAATTACTAATTCTTAACTCACCGCTGGTTCTTATTAAAAGGTCTGGATCCGGTATTCCTGATGTATAGAGATTATTCGATATCAATTCTTCATTGATATCTTCTAACTTTATCTTACCGTCAGCCACAAGAGAAGCAATCTTCCGTGTTGCACTTACAATCTCACTTCTTCCGCTATAGTTAAAAGCAATACTGAGTGTAAGCCTTCTTTCTTTTGCATTATTTCGATGCATTTCATCGATAATTCTCTTTATATTATCCGGTAAGCCGTAAATATCACCCAGGTGTTTAAAAAAAACTCCTTCTTTTTTTAGCTTATTAAACTCCTTTCTGAAAAAGTACTCAGCTAAACGCATAATTGAATTTACTTCTGTTACAGGACGGTTCCAATTTTCCTTGGAGAATGCATATACTGTTAAATACCTTATTCCCTCTTCAAGAGAGGCATGAATGATCTCCCTGAGCCTAATTGCACCCTCTCTGTGCCCTTCACTTCGAGGAAGCCCCTTTTTTTGAGCCCACCTTCCATTTCCATCCATTATTATGGCAACATGTTCTGGTAGCTTTCTTTCGTTTTTATTTTCAGAATAATTTTTGTGATGTTGTCCGTTATCATTAAAAGAGATATCTGAAACCATACATTAAACTTCCATTATTTCGGCAATCTTTGCATCAAGCAAATCGTTTATCTTTTTTATAAATTCATCTGTGATCTTTTGAATCTCCTCAAGAGTTTTTTTTGAATCATCCTCGCTGACGTGTCCCTCTTTCTCAGCCTTTTTTACCTCATCATTACTATCCCTTCTTATATTTCTTATTGCAACCCTTGCTTCTTCAGCTTTCGCCTTGGCAATCTTTACAAGATCTTTTCTTCTTTCTTCAGTTAGAGGAGGAATTGAAATTCTAATCACCTTGCCATCGTTGTTTGGTGTAAGCATAAGATCTGATTTATGAAAAGCTTTTTC